>NZ_LYTG01000027.1:0-7793 GCF_001816105.1 Exiguobacterium sp. SH31 | reverse complement strand
ATCCGGGTGAGCATACGACACATTCATCCGCTGACGCTAGGCGTCTTGTTCGGTACATTTTTTGCACGGCTGTCGACGTTTTTTGTCATGCCGTTTTTTGCGATTTATCTCGCGACGCTCGGTTTCTCGGCGAGCGTGATCGGGACGGTGTTCGCGACGTCGGCATTATCCGGTCTATTTATGAGCTTTTTCGGGGGGACGCTGTCTGACCGCTACGGGCGCAAACAGCTGATGTTGATCGGTATCGGTTTGAACGCCTTGACGTTTACCGGTTTCGCACTCGCAACGGAGCTCGTTTGGTTTTACATATTTTCGGTATTGATGGGCGTTTCACGTTCATTCCTTGAACCGGCGTCTCGGGCCTTGATCAGCGACACGACGCAACCCGACCAGCGTGTCATCGTCTATAACGTGCGCTACTTCATGATCAACATCGCTGCGGCGATCGGACCGCTGCTTGCGGTCGTCTTGTCACTTACTGGAGCGAAGAGCGCATTCTTCGTCGTGACCGCCGTCTATGTCCTTTACGGCCTCGTCATCTCGACGTTGTTCCGGAAGTATCCGTTTGAAGAAGGGGACGGCGTCAAAGTGCGGCCGCGCCTGACGGAGACGTTCCGCGTGTTAAAAGAAGACAAGACGTTCCGCTTCGTCATCATCGGCATGATCTTCGCCATCATCGGCTACAGTCAATTCAATTCGACGTTGCCGCAGTTCATCGCGTTTCACGACGGATTCAGTGACGGGTCGCGCCTATTCGCTTATCTGCTGACGGTCAACGCGATCACCGTTCTCATCGTGCAGTATCCGATCATGCGGTTCGGTATTCGCGTCTCGCCGATCAAGTCGCTGTTCTTTGGGATCGCGACGCTCTCGATTGGGCTGTTGTTAATCGGCTTTGCTGCCGAGGTGTGGGTATTGTTCGTCGCGATGGTCATCTTCACGGTCGGAGAAGTGCTCATGTTCACGATGACGGACGTGTTGACAGACGATTTGGCACCGGAACATTTGCGCGGCACGTATTTCGGGGCGATGGGGTTGACGGCACTCGGTCAATCGATCGGGCCGGTCATCGGCGGACTGCTGCTCGACGGCTTCGACAACGAGTCACTCCCTGTATTTGGGAGCCTAGCCGTTCTGACCGCGTGTGGCGCCTTCTTCTTCACCGGCGCGCTACGGGAAAAACAAGCGAATTCGGTTCAAGTCGAGGAAAATGTTGGATAATGTCTTGATTTCCCGATATTCTCATTCTCAACATTTATGTTTTATTGAGAATGAAATATAAGGTGAGTCGCTTGAAATAAAAAATTGCCTAGATTAAGATTAGAATATATCTAATCTACGCCAAAAATGGCGAGAAAACGGAAGGGGTATCCGAATGTCTAACGTACCACACATGAAAATTGATGACCTCCGCGTCTCAATCGAAGGAAAAGAGATCGTCAAAGGTCTTAATCTTGAAATTAAAGGTGGCGAAATTCACGCCATCATGGGTCCTAACGGGACTGGTAAATCAACACTCGCATCTGCCCTCATGGGTCATCCATTGTACGAAGTGACAGGAGGAAGCGTCGACTTGAACGGAGAAGACGTCCTCGAGATGGAAGTAAATGAACGTGCGCAAGCAGGCATGTTCCTCGCGATGCAGTATCCAGCTGAAATCAGCGGAGTCACAAACGCCGACTTCTTGCGCTCAGCGATCAACTCGCGCCGCGAAGAAGGCGAAGAAATCTCACTTATGAAATTCATCCGCGAACTTGATTCGAAGATGGGCGTTCTTGAAATCCCTTCAGAAATGGCACACCGCTATTTGAACGAAGGCTTCTCGGGCGGAGAGAAAAAACGTAACGAGATCCTTCAAATGATGATGATCAAACCAAACATCGCGATTCTTGATGAGATTGATTCAGGTCTTGATATCGATGCGCTCAAAGTCGTCGCTAAAGGCGTCAACGAAATGCGCAGCGAAGAGTTCGGCTGCTTGATCATCACGCACTATCAGCGTCTCCTCAACTACATCGAGCCAGATTTCGTCCATATCATGATCGACGGTAAAATCGTCATGTCGGGCGGCAAAGAGCTCGCACAACGACTCGAAGCAGAAGGTTACGACTGGGTGAAGCAAGATCTTGGGATGACAGTAGACACAGAAGCGTAAGGGGGCTGTACGATGACCGTACAATTTGAATTAGATGCACAAGCAGTAGCGGCACGTGCAGAGGCGCTCGGTGGACCAGCATGGATGGTCAACCGACGTAAAGAAGCAGCAGAACTTGCGCCGACTCTCGCCTTGCCTAAAGTTGAAAAGATCAAGATTGATAAATGGGATTTCGTAAGCGGAGACGTCGAGCTCGCGAAGCTTGACGGGTTGACGCCTGAAATCGAAGCATTGCTCGGAGACCACCGGACAAACGTGCTCGTTGAACGCAACGGTCATGTCGTCTATAACGAACTTACGATGCCAGAAGGCGTCTTGTTTATGGGAATCCAACAAGCAATGGAACAACATCCAGACCTCGTCGAGAAATACTTCATGACAGAAGGCGTTCGTATTGACGAAGATCGCTTGTCTGCCTTGAACGCAGCGCTCACGAACGGTGGGGCTTTCTTGTACGTCCCGAAAAACATGCAATTGAAAGACCCGCTTCAAGCCATCTTTACGATGGAACAAGCGAACGGTTCGTTGTACCACCATACGATCGTCGTCGCCGATGAAGGCAGTGAAGTGACGTATGTCGAAAGTTTCTTGTCGAACACGAATGAGCCGCACACGGTCAACGCCGTGACGGAAGTGTTCGTCGGAGCGAACGCGAAAGTCGTATTCGGTGGGGTCGACCAGCTCGCTGAGTCAGCACTCACGTTCATGAACCGCCGCGGTGTCGTCTACGAGAACGCTCACCTAGATTGGGCGCTCGGACATATGAACGACGGCAACACGCTCGTCGAGACGAAGACGCATCTCGTCGGAGACAACACGTACTCGAACACGAAAGCAGTCACGATCGGTCGTGGCGCACAGAAGCAAAACTTCAACATCCGGACCGACCACTTCGGGAAGTCTTCGGAAGGGTTCATCTTGATCCACGGTGTTCAAAAAGACTCGGCAACAGCGATCTTCAGCGGGACATCGATGATTCATCACGGTGCCTCGAAGTCGAACGGTGTCCAAACGGAACGCGTTCTCATGTTATCTGAAAAAGCACGGGGTGACGCCAACCCGATCCTCCTCATCGATGAGGATGACGTTATGGCCGGCCACGCCGCTTCAGTCGGACGCGTCGACGACATTCAGTTGTACTACTTGATGAGCCGCGGTCTGTCACGTAAAGAAGCAGAACGTTTAATCATTCACGGATTCTTGAACCCGGTCGTCGAGCAACTCGCGATCGAGTCGGTCAAAGACCGTCTCCGTGAAGTCATCGAAGGGAAAGTGCGTTAAGATGATTGATGCCTCGATTCGTAAACAGTTCCCGATTTTAGATCAGGAAATCAACGGCCATCCGCTCGTCTATCTCGACAGCGCGGCGAGCTCCCAAAAACCGCTTGCTGTCATCGAGGCGATCGAGGATTACTATCGCCGCATCCATTCGAACGTGCACCGTGGCGTCCATACGCTCGGCACGCACGCGACGGATGCGTATGAAGGGGCGCGGGAGCGCGTCCGTTCATTCATCAACGCCTCAGTACCGGAAGAGATCATCTTCACGCGTGGGACGACGACGGCGATCAACCTTGTCGCTTCAAGTTACGGGGACGCCAACGTCAGCGCGGGAGATGAGATCGTTCTCACACCGATGGAACACCACGCGAACTTGATTCCGTGGCAACAGCTCGCCAAACGCACAGGTGCGAAACTCCGTTACGTCGAAATGACGCCAGACGGTCGGATCACGCTCGACGCGGTGCGGGAAGTGTTGTCGGACCGGACGAAGATCGTCGCCATGAGCCACGTCTCGAACGTGCTCGGCACGATCAACCCGATCGCGGAAGTGGCGCAACTCGCCCACGAAAAAGGCGCGGTCATGGTCGTCGATGCGGCGCAAAGCGCACCGCACCGGAAGCTTGACGTCCAAGCGCTCGATTGTGACTTCCTTGCCTTCTCTGGCCATAAGATGCTCGGTCCGACCGGGATCGGTGTCTTGTACGGGAAGAAACAGCTGCTTAAAAACATGGAGCCGGTCGAGTTCGGCGGTGAGATGATCGATTACGTCGACTTGTATGAGTCGACGTGGAAAGACATCCCGTACCGCTTTGAAGCGGGAACGCCGATCATCGCCGGTGCGGTCGGTTTGGCTGCCGCCATCGACTTTTTAGAAGACCTTGGTCTCGAGAATGTCGAGGCGCACGAACGGGCGCTCGTGACGTACGCCATCGAACAGATGCGTACGATCGAAGGGATCGAGATCTTCGGTCCTGAGGAGCGCGTCGGGCTCGTCACGTTCAACTTGAACGACGTCCACGCCCACGACCTTGCGACCGTCTTGGATATGCAAGGGGTCGCGGTACGGGCCGGTCATCACTGTGCCCAGCCGCTCATGCGCCTCCTGAAGCAATCATCGACTGCCCGAGCGAGCTTCTACTTGTATAACACACGAGATGAAGTCGATCGCTTCATCGAAGGGTTACGTCAAACGAAGGAGTATTTCAATTATGAGTTTTAACAATCTCGACATGTTGTACCGACAAGTCATCATGGATCATTATAAAAACCCAAGAAACCGTGGCGTCATCGAAGATGGCGTGACGATCGACTTGAACAACCCGACGTGCGGGGATTCACTCCGACTCCAACTTCAAGTCGAAGACGGAATCGTGAAAGATGCCAAGTTCGAAGGGGAAGGCTGTTCGATCAGTCTCGCCTCGGCGTCGATGATGACCCAAATCGTAAAAGGCAAGTCTGTAGACGAAGCGCTCCAATTGGCGAACATCTTTTCACAGATGGTCCAAGGGAAAGACTACGATACAGACACGTTCGACCTAGGCGACATCGAAGCGTTGTCTGGTGTCTCAAAGTTTCCGGCTCGCATCAAGTGCGCCACGCTCGCGTGGAAAGCGCTTGAAAAGGGAGTCGACGAGGAAGCGTAAGTAGAAGGAGGAGACCGATATGGCGAAAAACATGCCAGACGTTGGCGATTATAAATATGGCTTCCATGATCGAGACATCTCGATTTTCCGTTCAGGCCGCGGCTTGACGAAAGAAATCGTTGAAACGATCTCGAACATGAAAGAAGAACCGGCATGGATGCTCGAGTTCCGTTTGAAATCACTCGAACAGTTCCGCAAGATGCCGATGCCGACATGGGGCGGCGATCTCACGTCACTTGATTTTGACGAGATCACGTACTACGTCAAACCGTCTGAGAAGACGGAACACTCGTGGGACGAGGTTCCTGAAGAAATCAAACGGACGTTTGATAAGCTCGGAATCCCGGAAGCGGAACAAAAATACTTGGCGGGTGTCTCGGCTCAGTACGAGTCAGAGGTCGTCTACCATAGCATGCAAGAAGACTTCGAAGAAAGAGGTGTCATCTTCAAAGATACGGACACTGCTTTGAAAGAAAACGAAGACTTGTTCCGTGAGTATTTCGGGAAATTGATCCCGCCGACGGACAACAAGTTCTCAGCACTCAACTCGGCCGTCTGGTCAGGTGGCTCGTTCATCTATGTGCCAAAAGGCGTGAAACTCGAGCAACCGCTCCAAGCCTACTTCCGAATCAACTCGGAAAACATGGGTCAATTCGAGCGGACGCTCATCATCGTCGACGAGGGCGCTTCGGTCCATTACGTCGAAGGATGTACGGCACCGGTCTACACGACGAACTCGCTTCACTCTGCCGTCGTCGAGATCTTCGTCAACAAAGACGCATACTGCCGCTATACGACGATCCAAAACTGGGCGAACAACGTCTATAACTTGGTCACGAAGCGTGCCGTCTGTGAAGCCGGCGCGTCGATGGAGTGGATCGATGGTAACATCGGATCGAAACTCACGATGAAGTACCCGGCCGTCATCTTAAAAGGTGAAGGCTCACGTGGGATGACGCTCTCGATCGCACTCGGCGGTAAAGGGCAGCACCAAGACGCTGGGGCGAAGATGATTCACCTCGCACCGAACACGTCGTCGTCGATCGTCTCGAAGTCGATCTCGAAACAAGGCGGAAAAGTCTCGTATCGCGGAATCGTCCACTTCGGCCGTAAGGCGAAAGGTGCCCGTTCGAACATCGAATGTGACACGCTCATCATGGACAACGAGTCGACGTCGGACACGATCCCGTACAACGAGATCTTGAACGACCAAGTCTCACTCGAGCACGAAGCGAAAGTCTCGAAAGTGTCAGAAGAGCAACTCTTCTACCTCATGAGCCGTGGTATCTCGGAAGAAGAAGCGACCGAGATGATCGTCATGGGCTTCATCGAGCCGTTCACGAAAGAATTGCCAATGGAATATGCGGTCGAAATGAACCGTCTCATCAAGTTTGAGATGGAAGGTTCGATCGGATAACCGCATAAAATCAGTGTTTTGGAGAGTTTTTGGTGGTGACGATTCGTTCTAACCCTCAATCAGCCCTCAAAGTTGACGGCGGAGCATCCATTGGATGCTCCGTTTTCTTTAAAGGACGGTCGTATTTTGTCGAACGAAACTTGTGGAAACCAACACCTTAAATTGTGGTATTGTGTACCAATTTTTCTGTCTGTTCGATATGATTAATTAAGATTGATTGCAAGCGGGGGTCGAAAATGAAGAAACTGTCTTTTGGAGATGACACTACCGTCATGAAGGCTTATCATGGTACCTCCCTGAAAAACGCAGAATCTATCATGGAAAACGGGTTCTGGCCATCGGTTGGCGAAAAACACTGGTTAGGTGATGGAATTTACTTTTTCAGAGAAGATGATGCCCAAGCAAGGGTGTGGGCTTACCACGAAAAGCATAATTTAATTAAAAAAAGAAAATATCGCGAAGCAAAGAAGTATAAAGGTTGTGTATTTGAGTGGAAGGCTATCCTATCGGGAGAAGAGTTCTTAAACCTAGATACTCGATCAGGTGCTATTTATTATAGTGAACATCTCGAAGAGTTCATGGAGATGATTGATGAAGAAGGGATTCAGGTCCCGGGAAACTGGTGGTATTTGAACTCGCTTTTCTATGAAGGAATTGACGAAAAATTTAAAGTCATCCAACGAACTTTTTCGGTTCCTAGCGTATATGACAAACATGACACCACGATATTCAACACTTTAATGTTTTTGCCGATAAAAACAGGGAAAAACAAAGAAGAAGTAGAAGTACCGAATATACCTACTCATTTAATTAACGGATGCCAAGTGGTTGTGAGAGATTCACAACTCATTTCACAAGAGGCGTTGAAGTGGTTAGCTTGCTAAAATGATGTAGGTTTTGTTCTATTTTCGTTTGACGATGTAGGACTAGGAGGAATGAGCAGTGAACAGAGAAGAAAGAAAAAGAAAAATGAAAGAAAAGTTGATTCAAAAGCTCGAGAGAGATGGTGTTGACTACACAATCGGAGCAAAGGGTGAAGGGAAACTTATTGTTATCGAAGACGGTAAAGTGCTAGGAGAACTAGGTTCACCTCTCCCCCAAGAAGAAATCATTTCTATTCTTGTAAGGTCGTCACAAGAATCAGAAGTCGAACCGATTTTGTCCGAGGACATTCTTGTCGAAAACTTCTACACTATGCTGATTTCTGACAGTGGGTCTATCGAAGAAATTGGTTTGTTCGATCAACACGTGACTTCAAGTCTAGAAATCAAAATTGAACATCCGAGCAAAATGT
>NZ_LYTG01000026.1:0-7228 GCF_001816105.1 Exiguobacterium sp. SH31 | reverse complement strand
ATGACTGGCGAAGATAGTGCGATTGTTTCAATCATTTGTCATTTGGAATCAGCAGACGAGAATTTCGAGTTATCTATTCGCGTTTCTGGAGATTTTGTTGTAGAAGAGGATGAAACGAAAGATAATATTCCGGGTGTGACGAACGAGTTGCTTTTGAGCCGGAACAGTTTATCTATTCTATTCCCGTATCTTAGGTCGGCAATATCGCAAGTTACTTCGATTGGATACCATAATCCAGTTGTGTTGCCGCCAATCAATATTCTTGACTTCATTCAAAAAAGCAAAGAGGAGGAACCCGAAAAATAATCGGTCCTCCTCTTTTTATTTGAGCACTTTTTCTTTTTCCAATTTAATATGACGTTTACCTGCAGCTTATTATTCATTCTGTTCAAGATAAACCTCTATAGCTTTTTCCCGTCTAGATATCGCATCTTGCGATCCTACCACTTTACCAGAATTCGTTAGTAAATAATTAAACTCCCACGTACCATGTTCCATAAACAAAAACTGTGTCTTTTGAGAGTTGAACAACTTATGAAGTTGTTCGGCTTCGTCGAGATGGTCACTCATTTTTTTGTGGCTTCTGCAATTATTGCGGGATTTTCTGTTTGTATAACAAATTCAATTACTGGTGTTTTAGAGATAACAAATATATAGGTAATCGGTCTGTTTTTAGGGATACAGAGCTTAGCATATTTAATTGCAACAGTTCGAAGTGTGGAGTAAAGGTTGGCGATGTCATTATTTATATCGTCTGTTATCTTTTTTCCTACAGTTGTAAGGAGTTTTTGTGCAATTAATAACTGTATGGCGCTCTCAGACAAATTAATGATTAACTGAGGATCAGGAATAAATGATTTTCTAACTATAATTTTAGAGTCAAATGATACTTCTTCTGGCACTTCATCTTGAAAAATTTTTAAATCCTCATTTGAGTTGAAGTTGTTCAAATCAAATGAAACTTGAATTGAAGAAGGAATCTGATCTTTTTTGATTAAAAATGGTTTTTCATTTGGCCAGGTATCGATGATTACTTTTTGTCCTGTAGGTAGAGTTATTTCTTGAGAATTTTCCCTGTCAAATAAAATAGATTCGCCGAATAATCCATATTCTCCATCAGGCAATTGTTCAATATAGGCTTTAGTGATTTTACCAAAAAAGGGTAATGTTAAATCATGCTCAATAGTCATCCCTAACGCTGATGATTCGTTCATTTGATTCGCAGCGCCTTCTAAGGATTCTTTAGTCATTCTTTGATTATGTCGATCTAAATGTGTCGAGGCCATCATCTGAGCTTTTCTCATTAAAAATTCATCCCTTTTCGATTAATTTAAATTAAACTACACACCTTAATTCAAAACGAGAGTACTGAATATGATTCTTAATAATATCTTCGCTTAGAAAAATGTTTTTTAACTTTTACCGATTTGTCAAATGAAGAGCAAAACATTTTTCGATGGAGGACTCACATAATATTTTCTATTCGAGACATTTCTTCGATGGTCCGTTGATTATGGCAAGCGAGTCAGCGAGTTGGTCTTGAGCACGTCGATTATCAAGCAATAGAATAGGTGGGTATACATCTCTGGCTCTAGATAAGTCTTTATTTTAACACGCTCCACTATGTTACCTTAATTCTGAATGAGGAAGATGCTATGGGCTTCTTATTTTCTGATTGGGGGGTTGGACTTGATTTTATAATTCATCCTCTAATAAAACAAGGAGGTATGTCTCATGAAGCGATTTCAGTTAGAGAGCAAAAAAATAATGTCCTTCATGCATTACATCCATGTGCGGTGTCATCGATGTAAGCAATGTCCAGATATTGTGAAGAATGAGACGTTGCGTCTCAGCTGTCTCGGTTGAGGATACGTGCGCATGTATACGGACGGAGTCTATCGAACGGGTGGGTGGCCTTCAATCCTTTCTGTAGATTACCGCTTTATTTGCAGAAGAGTGATGGTGAGAACAGCAGTATCGAGAGTCGCCTGCCCAAGTGGATGAAGCAAAAACACAACCGAGAGGATGTGTTGCGGGCGATCAAAGGATTAGAACTCGAATATGAGAAAGGATGAACCGAGATGGATCGACAAAAAGAATTACAAATAATCGAGGAGCGGCAATTGACCTCGGTGATGAATGAGACGAAATGGAAACGATTTGGTCAAGCTGTGAGCACGACGTTACCGTATTTACCGCCGTATCAAATCAAATACTTAGGTGAAGATACGTTATTTCCAAGCGACGAATTGTCTCAATTCGAAAATTTAGATTGGGATGATGTTTGGGTGGAATCATCTTTACGATCAATCGAATGGATTCGATTGCGCTCAAAGGTGTTGCTCTATAAAGGAGTCATCATTGACCCAGACATGTGTGATATGACCGATGAACTTATAGACATCCTAAAGAAAGAGCGAATCCCATTCATCCAAAAAAGCGATACCATCCAAGTGTTTGGATATGTTCGGGATACAGGGATTTTTGAGAGATAGTTTAAGAATTAGCGAAGCGAGGAATCAGGTGACATCCTCATCTATTGGATTTTTGTCGTGAAACTAGAGCGAGTCGGGTATGCTAAAAGAGAGACTGTTTTTAGGGAGGAATGATTGAATGGAAACAATTGATCCAAAAGACATTACCCGCATCGCCGTCGTCGGTGCCGGCTGGGTCGGCATCAGTTTTGCTTACCAATTATCGATGGCGGCGCTCTGTGAAGAGCTCGTCTTGATCGACTCGAACCACGCGAAAGCGGAAGGTGAGGCGATGGACTTGAACCACGGCATCTCGTTCGCACCGAGCCCAGTTCGGATTTGGGCAGGGGATTACACGGATTGTCGTGACGCCGACATCGTCAT
Source organism: Exiguobacterium sp. SH31 (assembly GCF_001816105.1). NCBI lineage: Bacteria > Bacillati > Bacillota > Bacilli > Caryophanales > Exiguobacterium > Exiguobacterium sp. SH31. Next base: position 4,370 of record NZ_LYTG01000026.1, on the reverse strand, counting down.
CATCACGGCTGGAGCCGCCCAAAAGCTCGGGCAGACACAGATGGACCTCGCCGGGCAAAATGCGGTCGTCGTCCGTGACGTCACAGAACAAATCATGGCGAGCGGCTTTGACGGGATCATCGTCGTCGCGACGAACCCGGTCAATGTGATGGCCCACGTCGCCTGGAAAGCGTCCGGCTTGCCGAAACACCGCGTCATCGGCTCAGGGACGGTGCTTGATACGGCACGTCTGCGTTATAAGCTCGGCGAATACTTCGACTTGTCGTCGCGTAACTGTCACGTCTATTATATGGGCGAACATGGTGCCGGTGGTTTCGTCGCCTGGGACAACGCCCGGATTTATGGCAAGTCGATGAAGCAATTGCTCGCAGACAATGAATCGTATCGCCAAGAGGATTTAGACGCGATCTATCAAGAAGTACGTGATGCCGCGAACCAAATCATTGGCTATAAGAGTGCGGCCTACTATGCGATCGGTCTCGGTTTGCTCCGCATCGTCCGCGCCATCGTCCGGAACGAGAACACGGTCGTGACGATCGGCGCCCATCTCGACGGTGAATACGGCGCCTCCGACCTCCATATCGGCGTACCTGCCTTGATCGACCGGAGCGGTATCAGTCAAATCATCGAGATCGACTTGACGGCTGAAGAACAACAACAGTTCGACGCCTCGGTCAGACGGATTCGCCAGGCGATTGACAAAATCGAGACAAGTTCATAACAAAAACCCGGCTGCTAATGCAGCCGGGTTCGTTGTTACGACGCCTTTTTCTCGGCGACGTCTTTCTTGTAATACTTTTCAGACGAGAAGAATTCGGTCGTCAGTCGCTTCACTTCACCGCTTAGCATCAAGACGGCGATCATGTTCGGGATGAGGATCATCGCGAGCATGAAGTCGAGGAAGTTCCAAATCATCTGGGCGCCACCGATTGAACCGATGACGATTGATGCGATATAGACGACTTTCATCACTTTACCTGCCGTTAAACCGAACAAGTACTCGGCTTGGCGTGAGCCATAAAAGATGATGACGATGATCGTCGACAAGACGAAGAAGATGAGTGAGATCGTCACGAGCAAGCTGCCCGTATAACCGAAATATTCACGGAAAGCGATGGTCGTGAGGGCGGCCGGGTCGCTCATCGCGCCTTCACGTGTCCAAACACCAGACGATAAGACGACGAACGCGGTCGTGCTGCAGATAATGAGCGTATCGATGACGATCCCGATGACGGCCCAGAAACCTTGGCGGACCGGGTGATCGGTCTGGGCGGCCGCGTGCGCGATCGGTGCCGTCCCAAGACCGGCCTCGTTCGAATAGAGTCCGCGGGCGAAGCCCCAACGGATCGTCTCAGCAATGGCGGCCCCGGCAAATCCGCCGAGCGCGGCCATCGGTTGGAACGCGTACGAGAAGATGAGACCGAGAACGTCAGGGATTTGCGAGAAGTTCATCAAGACGATGATGAACCCGGCTCCGACGTACACGAGTGCCATCGCCGGAACAATGATCTCCGTCACTTTAGCGATTCGTTTCATGCCACCGAAGACGACGAGTGCGACGAGTCCGGCGACGATAATCCCGGTAATGAGCGTGTCGCCGTTGAACGTCTCACGGACGGCCGAGCTGACGGCGTTGCCTTGGACCATGATGCTCGGGATGAGCTCGATCATGAGGGCGAACGCGAACCATGAGGCGAGCCATTTCCACTTCAGCCCTTTGGCCATATAGTAGACTGGGCCGCCGACAAATTCGCCGGCTTCATTTTTCTCGCGGTAACGGACGGCGAGGACACTTTCCGAGAACTTAATGGCCATCCCGACGACGGCGATGACCCACATCCAGAAGATGGCGCCCGGTCCCCCGAACATGATCGCAGCCGGGACGCCGATGATGTTGGCGGCACCGATCGTCGACGATAACGCCGACGTCAACGCCTGACGAGGACTGATGTCGCCTTCGCCTTTCGGTTTTTTAAAGACGCTTCCTAGCGTTTGTTGAACTATATAAAGCGGGTATCGGAATTGAAAGAATCCTAATTTGATGGTCAAGTATACACCTGATAACACGAGTAGGGAGATGATTGGGACTCCCCATAACCAATCTGAAAACGACGTCACGATATTCACAATCTGATCCACATCACCACTCCTAATCCAGTATTTTACTTATATAGTGTTACCTAAGCAGCGTCTCGCTAAACCTGTTATTTCATATGAAGGAGGAGAATACTCATGAAACTTGCTAAACAATTGATCGTCTCAGGACGCGTCCAAGGGGTCGGCTTTCGCTATTTTTGTCAAGCGACCGCGATTGAATCGAACCTAAAAGGGTGGGTCCGAAACTTGAGTGATGGTACGGTCGAGCTCCACGTCGAAGGGGAAGAGACGGACTATGCCTTGTTCAAACGCGCGCTCTACGATGGGAATCGGTTCGTCGGCGTCGAACAGATCGAAGAAACGGATATCGCGGAAGCATCGTATCGTGAATTCGATATCCGCTATTGACTATTTTTTTGAAAAGATGATATGAATTCGCTTGACAAGTAGGCTCCTGTTGTAAAAAAGGAGGGCACTGAAAAACTTCAAATAATTTTGAGCAGAGGAGCGTCATCCCGGATGGGATGGCGCTCCTCTGCTTTCATTGCCCTTCAAGCCGCCCTGTCCGGCACGCCGCTTTCCTGGGGGCGGTCAGCGAGCCGCATCGCGACGATGTCGCTGCTGGGTCTCGCCTTGCCCGCTGTTCCCCCGGGAGTCGGCGTGCCCTCGGGACGACGCTGTACGTCCTTGCCGTTTCGGACTAAACTGGCTATAACTACACATCCTGGAGGCGATCCCGATGATGCCAGACCTGCCGAATATGCCGCCGAGCCCGTATGCGGCGCTTTACGATCTGTTGATCCCTGCCGATGACGAGCTACGGCTCATCCACGATCTCGTATCGTTCGATTTCGTCACCGACCTGCTCGCGGACACGTATTGTCACGACAACGGGCGGATGGCCGTCCATCCTGTCCGGATGTTCAAATATCTGTTCCTCAAGGCACACATCGGATACCTATCGGATGTCGATCTCGTCAGACGGGCGAGGACCGACCTCACCTATAAGTATTTCCTGGATCTCGCGCCGGAGGACGGCGTCATCAACCCGTCCTCGCTCACGAGGTTCCGCCGCCAACGCATGGACGACGACAAACTGCTCGACCAACTGCTCGCACACACGGTCGAGGTCGCGAAAGAGATGGGGCTGCTGAAGGGACGGACGCTGATCGTCGATTCGACCCATTCCCGGGCCCGGTACGGGCAGAAGCCGATTGGGCAGGCGATCATCGAGGAGGCGAAGCATCTGCGCCAAGCGTGCTATCAGGCATCGGCCGATGCGAAGGGGCGTTTCCCTGAGAAAGTCGATGAGCACGACATCGACCAGCTGCTCGCCTATGCGCTCGCCGTGGCGGAGACCGTAGAGTCCGAGATGCCCGAGCTGATGATGCGGGAGCACATCCGCGACAGGGTGAACCGTGTCCGCGAGCTCGCCGAGGACGCGCATGTCGAGCTACAGGTGTCTAAGGACAGCGATGCCCGGACCGGGCACAAGAGCGCCGACTCCTCCTTCTTCGGTTACAAGCATCACCTCGCGATGACGGAAGAAGGCATCATCACGGCCGTCGTCGTCACGTCTGGCGAGGCGGCAGACGGGCCCCAACTGTCGAGTCTCGTCGAGAAGAGCCATCTAGCTGGCGCCGAGTTCGACCACATCGTGGGCGATGCGGCCTATTCGGGCCGAGACAACTTGATCTATGCCGCCTCGCAAGGGTGTAAGCTCGTCGCCCCATTGAACCCTCGTGTCTATTCCCCTGCAGAGAACCGCGGCGAGGGGTTCACTTACAATAAAGATGCGGAACGCTACGTCTGCCCCGCCGGGCACATGGCCATCCGTAAGGCCCGGACAGGCACGAAGAACATCGGTAAGAATCAAAAAGAGACGCATTATTTTGATATTGAGCTGTGTAAACGATGCCCATTGCGTGAAGGTTGTTACAAGGATGGCGCCAATTCGAAAACGTACAGTGTGTCATTGAAATCGAGGGAACATAGCGAACAGCTCGAATACGAGCAAACCGATGAGTTCAAGGACTATCACCGGAAGCGCTTCGCGATTGAGCCGAAGAACAGCCAACTGAAGAACCCGCAAGGTCTGGCGCGAAACAAAACGTCAGACCTGAAAGGCATGACGTTACAGAGCGTGATGGCGATCATCGCGGTAAACCTGAAGCGGATCATCACCCTCTCAAAAGAAAAAACAGGATAAGGGCAAGGAAAAAGAGCGATTGTCCCGACTTGAGTCGGTCCAATCGCCCTTTTTTCTGTTCACG
>NZ_LYTG01000025.1:0-11140 GCF_001816105.1 Exiguobacterium sp. SH31 | reverse complement strand
ATCTACTTCGCGGAAAAATAAACATCTTTTTTAAAGATAGGGTGGTCAAAAAAAAGATAGTGTGTATAATGGAATAGACCAAGCGCTTCATTGTCAGAAAATTTAGTTATTTAGTTGCATTGCACGACACGGAAGGCATTACAATGTATGTGGAGGTAGTTGTATGAAAAAATCAACATTATTCCCGTTAGCGTTTACGATTTTCGCATTATTCTTCGGAGCCGGGAACTTGCTGTTCCCACCGATGCTAGGAGCGTTAGCAGGTGAGAACCTGTTCCCAGCCCTAGTCGGATTCGTCATTACCGGCGTCGGACTTCCTTTACTCGCCTTGTTCGCAGTCGCGCGGGTCGGTGGAGGGTCTGATCAAATCGCCCAGTATATTCCGAAGCGTCTTGCACTCCTTTTGACGGGATTAATGTACGTGGCCATCGGACCGTTCTTCGGGATTCCTCGGACGGCAGCGGTCACGTATGAGATGGGAGTCGTGCCGTTTCTCGGTGCGCCGTCGACGTTCACACTCGCCATCAGTTCAACTGTCTTTTTCGGCTTGACGTTCCTCTTGACGCTCCGCGCTCAAAAGTTGATCGAGATCATCGGACGGATCATTACGCCGATCCTCCTCGTCTTGCTTGCTGGCATCGGGATCACAAACCTTGTGGCCCCGCTCGGCTCACCGGTCGCGCCAGCAGCAGGGTATGAGGCGTGGCTCGGGGCACTCGGTGAAGGCTTTAAACAAGGTTACTTGACGATGGACGTATTCGGGGCACTCGTCTTTGGTGCAATCGTCCTCGTCACACTTAAAGCGAACGGGATGTCGGATCAAAAAGAAGCGTCATCGCTTCTCCGGACGTCCGGTTTACTCGCCGTCACGTGTTTGATGCTCGTCTACATCTCGCTCGCATCGATCGGGGCGAACATGACGGGTGTTACGGGAACGACTGACGGCGCAAGCCTCCTTCAAACGTTTGCCGGTACATCGTTCGGTCAAGTCGGCATGCTCGCACTCGGGGCAGCGGTCTTCCTTGCTTGTTTGACGACAGCGGTCGGACTCATCAGTGAGTTTTCGCGGTTCATGAGTAACACGTTCGAGTCGCTCAAGTACTACCAAGTCGTCATCGGGACAACGCTATTCGGTTACTTGATTTCACTCGTCGGCCTCGGCACATTGATTGAAATCGCGATACCGTTGCTCACGCTCTTGTACCCGGTCATGATCGCACTCGTGCTCGTTTCGGTCACGGAACGGATTCAACGTAACCCGCAAGTCGCCATGAAGGCGACCGTTTACACGGCGCTCGTGTTCTCGCTGTTCGAGACGGCACAAGGCTTGGCTCCAACAGCCGTGACTGCATGGGTCACGAACTTGCCGATGGCTGAAATCGGGCTCGCCTGGGCAGTTCCGACGTTGATTGTTTATGTCGTCACACTGTTCTTACCGAAACAGCGGTCGAGTCGATCACTCGCCGAGTCACGCATCTCATAATTTTACCGTCACCCATCCTCTGGTCCAGGATGGGTGTTTTGCTGTCTTATCGTTTGCTCATTTCATTCATCAACAAGTAAAATGAATAGATGAAAAGGAAGTGACACACGTTGACAACAAAACAAAAGAAACAATTGGCGATCCTCATGCTGAACATGTTCATCGCCGTAGCAGGATTCGGGATTATCATTCCAATCATCCCGGACTATTTAAAAATGATTGGCGAAGGTGGTACCGCCGCCGGACTGATGATTTCGGTCTTTGCCGGGGCCCAGCTGCTCATGTCACCGATTGCGGGGAAATGGGCTGACGTTTACGGTCGCCGGCTGATGATTATTTCAGGGCTTATTGGGTTCACCATCTCGATGGCAGTCTTTTACTTATCGGACAATCTGACGGTCTTACTGATCTCGCGAGCCATCGGCGGAGTCGGGGCCGCATTGCTCATTCCAGCAATCTTTGCGTACGTGGCCGACATCACGACGCTCAAACAACGGGCGAAAGGGAATAGCTATATTTCCGCGGCAATGTCGCTCGGGATCGTCATCGGACCCGGGATTGGTGGCTTTTTCGCCGAATTCGGGCTGAAAGCACCGCTCTTGTTGTCGGCGATCGTCTCATTCGTCGCCGTCATATCGTCAATCATTCTATTGAAAGAGCCGGACCGGGAACCATACGTCCGGACGAACGAGACCGAATCGTTACCACGTCAACTCTTATCGTCGACTAAAAAACCTTATTTCTTCGTGCTCGTCATCAACTTGGTCATGGCGTTTGGCCTCATGGCCTACGAATCGGTGCTCGGACTGTTCGTCAGTGAGACGTTCAGTGCGACGCCGCAAGAAATTGCCGTCATGATCACAGGTACGGGGATCGTCAGTGTCATCGTTCAGCTGTTTGCCGTCGACCGACTCGTCTCGCTCTTCGGTGAGATCAAAGTCGTGCTCATCTTTATCATGCTCGCGGCACTCGGCTTCTTGTTCTCGCTGTTCGCGGGATCGTATGCGATTTTCTTCGCGATCACGCTCATCATCTTCTTGTCGACCTCGATTCTTCGTCCGGTGTTGAATACGCTCGTGTCGAAGATGGCAGATAAAGAACAAGGCTTCGCGATGGGGATGAACAACGCCTATATGAGTATCGGTAATATCGTCGGGCCGACGCTTGCCGGGATTGCCTTCGATATCGACATGCGCTATCCGTTCATCATGGGACTTGTCTTGTTGCTCGTGACGTTTAGCGGGACCCTAAATTGGTCAAAGCGAAACGCGGAGACATCGTTCGAACAATAATGTGAGGAGGAAACACGATGATTTATGTCGGTGTGACCGGTTGGGGAGACCACGACCTGCTCTATACGACGCCGGAAGAGCGGAAGCACAAACTGTCGACATACGCCGGGCACTTTCCGACGGTGGAGGTCGACTCCTCGTTCTATGCGATTCAACCGGTGAAAAACTATGAGAAATGGAATCGTGAGACGCCGGACGGCTTTCAGTTCGTCGTCAAAGTTTCCAGGGAAATGAGCGGTCACGACCGTGAACCGAAGCTGCCGCTCGCCGAACTGTTCGAGCGCTACCGGACATCGGTCGAGCCGCTCAAACAGGCGGGTAAACTTCGGGCCGTCCTCGTCCAACTCCCGCCGTGGTTCGACGTCTCGAAGCCGCATCTCGACTATTTAAGGACGATTCGAGTGGAGCTGATCGACTATGACATCGCCGTCGAGTTTCGGAACCCGACGTGGTTCTCGGAAGCATTTCGCGACCGGACGCTCGCGTTCTTGAGCGAGCAACGCTTCATCAACACGGTGTGCGACGAACCTCAGACGAAAGAGAGCAGCATCCCGTTCGTCCCGGTCGTCACGAACCCGGAAGTCGCAGTCGTCCGTCTGCACGGCCGCAATACGGCAGGGTGGCTCCGCAAACCCGGGATGACGAGCCAAGAGTGGCGTCACGTCCGTTGCCTGTATCGATACAGCGAAGACGAACTGCAAGAACTTGCGACGGCGTGCCGGGAACTCGAACGAGATGCCAAGTCGGTCTACGTCTATTTCAACAACAACTCGGCCGGGGATGCGGCACCGAACGCGAAACGTTTGATTGAGATTCTCGGTGCCGAATATGAGCTCGCCCCGAGCCAAATCAGCCTGTTTTAGGAAGAGGGGATGGCCGTGCGTACGATTAAAATCTTTCATTACAATGACTTGCATTCAAAATTTCATAATTGGCCCCAACTTGTCTCCTTTTTGAACGAACGCCGACACGAGGATACGCTCGTCTTTGACCTCGGCGATCATGCCGATCGAACACACCCGGCGACGGAAGTGACGAAAGGGCAAGTGAACGTCCGCTTGCTCAATCGGCTCAATCCGACGGCCGTGACGATCGGCAACAACGAAGGCATCACGTTTCCGCACGACTGGCTCGATTCGCTCTATGAGGATGCGACGTTCCCCGTCTTGCTCGCGAACGTCTATCAAGCGGACGGGACGCGACCGGACTGGGCGACGGAGACGCTCGTCCTCGAACGGTCCGGTGTGCGTGTCGGTCTGTTCGGCGTGACCGCACCGTATGAAGAGCTGTATCCTGAACTCGGTTGGCAAATTGAGTCACCGCTGACGGCGACTGCTCGGGCACTCGAGGAACTCAAAGGATGTGACGTCATCATCGCGCTCAGTCACCTCGGTTTCTACGCCGACGAGCGACTCGCTGAAGCGTTCCCGGCTATCGATGTCATCCTCGGGGCACATACGCACCACGTGTTAGACGACGGCGTCATGAAAAACGGGGTGTTGATCGCCCAGGCCGGGAAGTACGGGCAATACGTCGGAGAAGTCGAGTTGATGCTTCGGGACGGCCAAGTCGTAGAGAAGAAGGCGTGTCTCCATGACTTGACAGATTACGTTCAGGACGACGACACGCTACGGGCGTTGCGGTTGGAGTATGAACAAGCTGAGAGTTTGCTTGACGTGACGATTGCCGCCACACCAGGCTATGTGAGCGATTGGTTCGGACCATCTCCGATTGCGGAATTGTTGGCGGACGGATTAATGGACTGGTGTGATGCCGAAGTAAGCATCCTTCCATCGGGCATCCTGCTTGAAGGGTTGGCACCCGGACAAGTCACGCTCAATATGCTCCATCGCATCTGTCCGCACCCGATCAATCCATGCCTGTTGACACTCGACGGCGCAACGTTGCTTCGTTTCTTGAGCGATGTTCATGAGGAGCCGTTTACGACGATGCACGTGCGTGGGCTCGGATTCCGCGGGACGGTGCTCGGACACCCGATCGTCCACGGTCTTGAATTGAAACAAGGCCGCTACTTGCTTCACGGCAACGAGATCAGTCTTGAACAGATGTATCGTGTCGCCACGGTCGATATGTTCACGTTCGGTCCGCTCCTGCCGTATTTGGCGGACCAGCCGAAGCGTTACTTTATGCCGGAACTCCTGCGTGACGTGCTACGTGAAACGATCATGGCGCGCCATGACGCGATCCGAAAACGATAGAGGAACGGCAGGCGGGCGTGATATGATAGGAAAGTGGAGGTGTGAAAATGATTAGAGTGAATCACCATGGATATACGGTCATCGAAGAGAAGCGTGACGGGTTTGATGAAGAGGCGTTCATCGCTCGTTATAGCGATGTGCTCGATAAATACGATTACATCGTCGGCGATTGGGGACATGGTCAACTTCGTCTCAAAGGATTTTATGAAGTGAAGTCGAAGTTTGCCACGTACGATAATCGAATCGACCATGTGATGGACTATGTATACGAGTACTGTAACTTCGGTTGTCCGTTCTTCGTGTTGAAGAAAGAGACAGAGATTGATGAAAGTGAAGACGGTCCCGTGTTTGGTGGAACGAAACAACCGCTTAAACTAAAACGAAAATTCAATAAAGCGGAAGAAGCTGAAACTTCGACCGGTTCATGACGCGCTGATGACATCAGCGCTTTTTTTATTACATATATTTCCTAGATGTTTCGTTTAGGTGAAATGACGGTGTGACAGGTTTAGAGATAAGAAAATTGTGATAACTTATATATAAGGTAACTTTTTCTGTTCGGGTTTTGGAAGCGAGGTGGAAGGATGCAACACGTACAAACGACGACCGTCGGCGATCGCGATGACGTCCATAACCGAATCCACAACTTAGGATTAGGTTTATTGACAATGCTGTTCTTCGGATTGGGGAGTATCATGACATTCTACTTCACAGCTGCGGTCTTGCTGTTTGAGTTGGTCCACGTCTTGCTCGTTCGCCGGTTCGAGTATCGGAATACATTCCTAAGAAGCCGGCTGTTCAAGGCAATCTCACTGACTGTTGTCGCTACAGGTGTGCTCTTATTTATTCTATCGATGTCACAGTTTTTTATGGGCAATATCTTATATTAACAGGGGAAAGGAGAAACCTTTCCCCTGTTTTCGTGTTTTTTGAAACCTTCTGCCGGCCAATGACGTACACTAAGGAAAGAACACAAACAAAGGATGGATACTATGACAGCACAATGGAAACAACACGCACAAAAAATGTTGACAGGCAATCGCTGGCTACTCGCTGGAATTTTGATTTTGTTCGTTATCTTAAACGGGATCCCTCAATCGTTCGCACCGACGATTGAGGCTGATGCAGTTCCGACGACGACAGAATCGTTGTTGACACTCTTATCACTTATACTTACGATTTTGATCGCACCGCTCACGGTCGGATGGTCATGGCTCGTCCTCGCAGTGTCACGCGGCGACAAGCCGGCCGTCTCAAAATTATTTGAACCGTTCCAAACCGGCTATGTGAAACACGTGCTCGCACCGTTCTTCGTCGGATTGTTCATCTTCTTATGGGCATTGTTACTCGTGATCCCAGGAATCGTTAAAGCGTTCTCGTACTCGCTCACGAACTATATTTTACGTGATCAGCCGGAACTGTCGGCTCTCGAGGCAATCACCGAGTCACGTCGGATGATGGATGGCCACAAGATGGACGCGTTCAAGCTCGTCCTTTCGTTCATCGGTTGGTTCTTCGTCGGTGTGCTCACGCTCGGAATCGGCTTCTTGTATGTATATCCGTACTTCTCGACGACGTACGCCGCGTTCTATGATTCGCTCCGAGGAGCAGATCAGCGGCGCACGAACCACGTCGGGACGCCTGATATGGAACAAGGCTTCTAAAAAAACCTAAGCTCAAATTTTGAGCGGAGGTTTTGTCATGCTTCGACTTGTTGTTTGTTCAGGTACGGCTTCAACGACAACGTGTGTTCAGCGACGACTTTGCGGATCGTCTTCGTCTTCGAACGCATGACGAGCGACGTCGTCTCGACGATATCGTCCGTCAAGAACTTGACGCCGTCGAGCAGTTCACCTGTCGTGACACCGGTCGCGGCAAAGATGCAATCGTCACTCTTGACGAGATCGTCGATCGTGAGAAGTTGGAGCGGGTCCTCGATGCCCATCGAGATGACGCGGGCCGTCTCTTCTTCGTTCATCGGGTGAAGGCGGGCTTGCATATCGCCGCCGAGCGCCTTGACGGCTGCTGCCGTGATGACGCCTTCTGGTGCGCCGCCTGTCGAGATGAAGATGTCGATCGGGTTCGATTTGATGGCTGCGGCGATCCCGGCTGAGACATCGCCGTCATCGAACAGTTTGACGCGTGCGCCCATACGCATCGCCGCTTGACGGAGATGTTCGTGGCGATCGCGGTCTTGCATGATGACGGTCACTTCTTCGATACGTTTGCCGTTATAGAGCGCGGCTTTCTCGATGATCGACTCGAGCGGTTCGTCGAGCGAGACTTTCCCTTTCAGATTCGGTCCGACAACAAGTTTATCCATATACATATCAGGTGCGTGGAGGAGAGCGCCTTTATCGGCGACTGCGATGACGACCATGGCATCGCCGAGTCCTTTGGCGATGATCGATGTCCCTTCGAGCGGATCGACCGCGATATCGACTTCCGGCCCGAACGTCGTACCGAGGCGTTCGCCGATGTAAAGCATCGGCGCCTCATCTAATTCGCCTTCACCAATCACGACAGTCGCATCCATATTGACCGTACCGAGCACTTCGCGCATCGCTGACGTCGCCGCGTCATCGGCCTCGTTCTTTTGGCCGCGACCAATCCATTTTGATGATGCCAGTGCCGCTGCCTCGGTTGCTCGTACGATCTCTAACGCTAATTCTCGTTCCATAGTGTTGAACCCTCCACGTGATTTATATTTAATGTGACATACTAATTAAAGTGTTAATCCGTGGATTAGTGTATCACAATCGGATAAATGATGTAAATAGGGGAGATTCTTTTCTCGAGTCGGAAAAAAGATTATGATAAGGGGCAGGGGGGATGACGATGTATTTTGTGAATAGAGAAAAAATCAATGAGACGCTGGCCCACATGGAAATGATGTTGTATCGGATCAATCAGCTCGAAGGGGACGCGTTCACACTTGAACTTGCGAAAGAGCGTTTGGCCGTGCATTTGATGGAAGGCGTCATCGATGTCGGCAACTCGATGATCGACGGCTTCATTATGCGCGATCCGGGGAGTTATGAAGATATCGTCGACATTTTATTGGACGAGCGCGTACTCGACGCCCAGACGGCTCAAGCGGCGAAAGAGCTCGTCATGATGCGTGCCTATTACGTCCGGGAGTTCGTCACGTCGGATTCGGCTCGCTTTGACGCCTGGACGGAGCGTCAAAAAGAGACGTTCGCAGCATTTCCCGAGCAAGTCCGCCGCTATTTAGAAGTGGAACTTGGACCAGTATCAGCATTTCTACCGGAAAGCGAGTGATTAGATGAATTTAATTAAAGGATACTTATTTGATTTAGATGGAACGATCTATGCGGGCACCGAGCCGATCAAAGCAGCGGTCGACTTCGTGAACCGGCTCGAGGCGACAGGCTTCCCGTACTTGTTCGTCACGAACAACGCCTCGATGACGCCGAAACAAGTCGCGGATAAGCTCGTGTCGATGGGTGTTCATGTGACGCCCGAGCACGTCTTGACGAGTGCGATGGCAACGGCCCGTTATATCGAGAAGATGACACCAGGGGCGACCGTTTATATGATCGGGGAAGACGGTCTCCGGATCGCGCTTGAAGAGCGTGGCTTCCATGTGACGGACGAACCGAAAGCCGACTACGTCGTCATCGGGCTCGACCGCCACATCACGTACGAGAAATTGGCGAAAGGTGCGCTCGCGATTCGGTCCGGCGCCCGCTTCATCTCGACGAACGGGGATATCGCCATCCCGACCGAGCGCGGCTTTTTACCGGGCAACGGGGCGCTGACGTCCGTGCTCACGGTGACGACGGAGAAAGACCCGTTCTTCATCGGCAAGCCGGAGCCGGTCATGATTGACATCGCCCTCGAGATGATCGGTCTGACGAAAGATGAGGTCGTCATGGTCGGGGACAACTACCATACGGACATCTTGTTTGGGATCAATGGAGGGCTACGGACGCTGCACGTCAATTCAGGCGTTCACGGGCCGGCGTTCATCCAAGAACAAGAAAAGCTCCCGACCTATATGGTCGAGAGCTTGGACGAATGGACACATGCATGAAAAAAAGGGATGACGCTTGTCTCCCTTTTTGTTTAGAATACTTGTTCGACTTCGACGATGCCAGGTACTTCTTCAATGAGCGCGCGCTCAATTCCGGCTTTCAAAGTGATTGTTGAAGACGGGCAGCTGCCGCATGCACCCATCAAACGAAGTTTGACGATGCCTTCTTCTACATCAACGAGTTCGACGTCACCGCCGTCGCGAAGCAAGAACGGGCGTAATTTATCGAGTACTTCTTGGACTTGATCAAACATTTCCATGGTATCTACCCCTTTCTGGTTCTCTTCTATTCTAGCAAGTTTGAGATTGTTTCTCAATCATTAACGCTGAGCGTTTTGTGACAAGGGCGCTGCGTGGTTTTTGTATAATAGAAATGGATAGGGGGAATGACGATGAAAATTACGGTATACGGGGCAGAAGTACAGTGTGCGAGCTGTGTCGGGGCACCGAGCTCGGTCGAGACATATGAATGGTTACAAAGTGCGCTCGCCCGGAAATATCCGGAGCGCAAGTTCGAGTTCGAATACATCGACTTCGAGCAAGCGGATGATGAGATCGCCGAGGCGATCAAGCAAGACGAATGGTTTTACCCGCTCGTCCTCTTGAACGGGGAAGTCGTCGACGAAGGAGTCGTCCAGTTGCGTAAAGTGTATACGGCGATTGACGAGAATTAAACGACATCATAAAACAAGGTTGAGCGAATACACATTCGTTCAACCTTGTTTTCGATTTAGCGAAGTTGGAACGACGACGTCGCTGAACTTGCCGTGTATCCTGAGAGCGTCGCATCCGCCGAATCAATAATCTGAAAATTTAGACAAGTATATCAGGGACAGAGATACAAGACTTTTGGCGCAAGGCAAAGAAGGATGAACGGGTAAGCGGCTGTCATCACATAAAAAAATCGCGAGAAGGCAAGGTAGCCATTTCGCGATTCGGTCATATTATTTGATGACTTTATGTTTCCACAGGATACCGGACTTGAGAAGTCGGGCCACTTTCCCGGTCAGCGACTGTTTCCCCATGAAGACGCCGAAGCCGGCCTTCTTCCCGAGCGACCCGAGCGTGCCTCGAAGTTTAATATCCGGCAACTCAGGATAAGCCACGCCTTTCCACTTGCAGAGCAGCACTTGGACGATCTGTTCCGCTTGTGCCTCGGCGAGTTGACCTGAAGGTGCGTACGGGAGGCTGGCGTTGTCACCGACGACGAAGACGTCAGGGAAATCGGGGACGTAGTGGTGCGGTGTCAGTTTCACACGGCCGCCCCCATCGAGCTCCCAGCCTTGGTTCCGGACGACGGCGACCGGTTGGATCCCGGCCGTCCAGACCGTCAAGTCAGCGGCAAAGTGTTGTTCGTGGTTCCACAGACCGTCTGGGTCGACCCGGACGATGTTGGCATTGTTGATGACTTCAACGCCATGCTCTTCAAACCACGATTGAACGTACATCGAGACACGGCTCGATAAAAAGGACAGGACGGAAGGACCACGGTCGAACAGTCGGACGGTCAGATCGGGACGGCTCTCCCGGAGTTCGCTCGCGAGCTCGACACCGGATAGTCCGGCCCCGACGATCGAGACGATCGAACCGGGCGACAAGCCGTTGATCGCTTGTTGCGTCTTGCGTGACTCTTCTAACGTTTGGATACTGTACGTGAACTCGGCGGCGCCGGGCACGTTATGGTATTTGTCCTCGCAGCCTAAGCCGATGACGAGGTCGTAGTACGGCACTTTTTCCCCGCTTGCGAGCAACACCATCTTGTCGGTCGTATCGATATCCGTGACTTGCCCGTATATGTAGTCGACTTCTTCCGGGAAATCGACACGGATGTCACGATCGGATACCGTTCCTGCGGCTAGTGCATAATACTCTGTTTTTAATCCGTGATAAGGTAGACGGTCGATTAATGTGATCGATACGTCCTTCAGCTGATGGCCGAGGACGCGTTCGATTACACGCATACCCCCGTAACCGCCTCCTAAGACGACTAATTTGCGCATAAAAATCCCCCTTTGTTACTCTCTAACTGTACCATGATATAATACCTCGTAGAAGAACCATTTTCCCGCAATAGGGGAAGAAAGACGGT
>NZ_LYTG01000024.1:0-24096 GCF_001816105.1 Exiguobacterium sp. SH31 | reverse complement strand
AAACGGTTTGGTATATTCTAAGAGGTTCGAATGTAGGTTGTCTGACGTTTAACAACACAAAAAGAAAGCGTTTCAAACGGTAGGGCACATCTTGGTTCGGGTATAACACAATTATCGGGTTTTCAATATGAAAGGAGCACAACACCAATGAATATCATGAGCGTGGTTGGTATTTTGGCACTAATTGGAATCGCTTACATCTTCTCGACCAACCGTAAAGCCATCAAATGGCGTACAGTCCTTGCCGCTTTCGCGGTGCAGTTTACATTTGCATTCCTCGTCCTCTTCACATCGGCAGGACGCACAGCGTTGGAATGGATCTCAGGAGGCGTCCAAAACGTCTTGAACACGGCGAACGCCGGAATCAGCTTCGTCTTCGGTACGGCTGTCGGGGGAGACAACTTCGTCTTCGCGTTCCAAGTCTTACCGATCATCATCTTTATGTCTTCTTTAATTGCCTTTCTTTACTACATCGGCGTCATGCAATGGGTCATCCGTATCCTCGGTACGGCACTTGCAAAAGCACTCGGTACGTCACGTAAAGAATCGCTTTCAGCGACGGCGAACATCTTCGTCGGTCAAACGGAAGCACCGCTCGTCATCAAGCCTTACCTTCCAACAATGACACAATCAGAATTGTTTGCCGTCATGGTTGGTGGTCTCGCATCAGTTGCCGGTTCGGTACTTGCTGGATATGCCGCACTCGGTGTTCCGCTCGAGTACTTGCTCGCCGCGAGCTTCATGGCCGCGCCTGCCGGTTTGATGTTTGCAAAAATCATTGTTCCTGAAACAGAAACTCCGGATGATGATATCGAAATTGCTGAAGATGAAGAAGATAAAGCAGCAAACTTCGTCGATGCGGCCGCTCGCGGTGCGTCAGACGGTTTGTTCCTCGCATTGAATGTCGGTGCGATGCTTCTTGCCTTCGTTTCATTGATCGCACTCGTCAACTTGATCCTCGGTGGAATCGGTGGCTTGTTCGGCTTTGACGGTCTCTCACTTCAATTGATTCTCGGTTATGTGTTTGCACCGCTCGCGTTCGTCATCGGTGTGCCATGGGCAGATGCCGTACAATTCGGTAGCTTCCTTGGACAAAAACTCGTCTTGAACGAATTCGTTGCCTTCTCTGAGTTCGCACCGATCATCGGTTCAGGTGATTTGTCAGCTCGTACAGAAGCGATGATCGCGTTCGCACTCTGTGGATTCGCCAACATCTCATCACTCGCTATCCTTCTCGGTGGTCTTGGTGGTATGGCTCCGAACCGTCGTAACGACATCGCACGTATGGGTGTCCTCGCGATTCTCGCAGGTACGCTTGCGAACTTGATGTCAGCGACTCTCGCTGGTCTTCTTCTCTAATCGTTATTCACAAACAAGAGCGCTCACTGCGGTGGGTGCTCTTGTTCGTTCATTTAACTATCCGCATCGAAAAAAGCACCCAAGGGAGAAGTTCCTTTGGGTGCTTGTGTATTAAGCTTGCAGTTGCATTTGTTGACGTTCGATCCACGGCTTCAACTTCAGGAAGAGCGGGACGAACAAGGCGGTGATCAATAATGCCTTAATCAAGTTGAACGGTAAGATACCGTACAGGACGAGGTTCGTCTTGACTGCCGGATCGGCCATCTCGGCCATTCCGAAGAAGAACGCGTAAGCTGGTAAGATGAGTAGGTAGTTCAAAATCGCCAAGCTGAGCGCCATCGTGATCGTACCTGCCACGAGGCCTGAAGCGAGCGCTTTATTCGTTTTACGTTTATGGTAGAACCAAGCGACCGGATACATGAATGCGACACCTGCAAAGAAGTTCGCGACTTCACCGACCGGAACGCCGCCACCGTTAAAGACATAGTAGAGGACGTTTTTTAGAGCGACGACCACGACGCCTGCTAGTGGCGAGAAGACGATTCCGGCGACGAGCGCTGGGATGTCACTGAAATCCACTTTTAGGAAGGGTGGCAGGAAAGGCAGCGGGAAGTTAAAGAGCATGAGGACGAATGAAATTGCCCCGAGCATCGATAGCGTCACCAGTGTTGTCAATCGTTTGTTGCGCGTTGTTTTCATCAAAATCTCTCCTTTTGTCGCTCCTTGATGAATGGCACCCGTCGCATAGAAAAACCCGATTGCATCATACAATCGGGAGAGTTTACGCGCATACGAAATAGATGTTTTCTCACGTAGGAATGCCCACGCCAAAGAAAACATCCGAATATCGGTCGGATGCCGCCATCTTCTCCCATCCAGACTTTACTGTCGGCTTTCGAATCTCACGAAATCAGCAAGCAACGCCTTGCTCGCTCACGGGCTGAGAAGATCTTGTCTTCAATACCGCCGGTCGGGAATTTCACCCTGCCCCGAAGATGGAACGATTTAATTTTTTTTGTTACAGTTTAGTTATACAAGATATTTCACAAAATCACAAGTCAGTTGACTTGAAGTGAAGATAAATGAGGAGGAGTTCAGATGATTCATTTGACAGAACCAGCCGCACTACAAGTCATCGATATGATGAAACAGACCGAACGCCCTGAAGCCCAGTTCTTACGCATTAAAGTCCAAGGTGGTGGGTGTACCGGCCTATCCTACGGGATGGGGTTCGATGAAGACAAGACGGACAAGGATGTTCAGTTCGACCATCATGACGTCCGCGTCATCGTCGCCGAAGCTGATCACGGTGTCGTCGACGGGCTCGAAATCGACTATAAGCAGTCGATGCTCGGTGGCGGCTTCACGATCAAAAATCCGAATGCGATCGCGACGTGCGGTTGCGGCTCGAGTTTCCGGACGGCGGCGAACGCCGGCACGCCCGGGGATTGCTAAATGATAGACGGGTTGCCGACATGTTCGGCAACCTTTTTTGGTGAGTATGTTAATGAGAGGAAATGAACGGGAATATTGGTGGAAGAAGGATGAGAAGGGGGTAGGAGTGATGAGGAAAGTGTTGATTTTTGGTGGCTCACGTTACTTTGGGAAACGGCTCGCACTGCGGCTCGCTGAAGCCGGGGACGACGTGACGATTGTCACACGCGGACAGCTGCAAGTGCCGGAAGCGGAAGGCATCCGCTCCATTAAAGGCGACCGTCAGTCGGTCGCGACGATGAAAGACCTCGCACGCAACGAGTATGACCTCGTCTACGACAATATTTGTTTCAATCCGTATCAGGCGAAGATCGCGACAGATGCCTTCATGGACCGGGTCGGGAAATATGTGCTCACGTCGACGATGTCCGTCTATGCTCCAGAGGCAGCTTTAAAAGAGAGTGACTTCAATCCGCTCCATCATGAATATCACCTCGACGCGGAACACGATTACGGACAAGGGAAACGAGAGGCCGAATCGTACTTCTTCCATCGGGCCTCGTTCCCGGTCACGACGGTGCGTTTGCCGATCGTCCTAGGGCCGGATGATTACACCGACCGGTTAAAATTTTATGTCGACGCGGTTCGGAACGAAGAACCGATCGTATTACATCACCCGGAGGCGTTGATGGGATTCATCTCGAGTTTCGAGGCGGCAGCTTTCTTGGAATGGGTCGGCCGTGCCGATGTGAGGGGGCCGTTCAACGCCGCGAGCGACGGCCTCATCTCGCTAGGTGCGCTCATGGAACGAATCGGGCAGCACGTCGGGAAACCGGTCCAAATCATCAAGGATGGGGAGTCGTCCCCGTACGATACGGACGTCGACTACTACATGTCGAACGCCGAGGCGAAAAAAGCTGGCTTCGTGTTCACGCAACTCGATGATTGGATCGACCGTGTCATCATTCAGACGATCCGCAAATGAAAAAACGGCCTCTCATCTCGCAGATGAGAGGCCAGTCTTTATTTCCCGGCAAATACCGAGGTTGAATGTTGTGGGTGACGCGCTGTCGGGTCGACGAGCTGCTTCACTTGGTTGACGGCGATCGGTGCTTCACCGAAGCCGGTCGCGATCAATTTCACTTTGCCTTCATACGTGGCGATGTCACCGCAAGCGAAGATGCCTGCGACTGTGGTCTCCATTCGTGAGTCGACACGGATCGTGTTTTTCTCAAACTCCATGCCCCAGTTTTTGATCGGGCCGAGCGATGAGACGAATCCGTAGTTACAAATCAAGTCGTCGATGTCGACGAACTTCGATGCGCCGTCTTTGTCCGTCAGTTCGACCGACTCGATATGCGTCGCACCTGAGAGCGATTCGATATTATAAGGCGTCCAGACGTTGATCGTCGAGGCCTTCATTTGTTCGACCGTATGCTCGTGAGCCCGGAAGCGGTCACGACGGTGGACGATATGGACTTCTTTGGCGATACCTTCGAGCATGAGTGCCCAGTCAACGGCCGAGTCGCCGCCGCCGGCAATCATGACGCGACGGTCGCGGAATTTCTCCATGCTGTCGACGAAGTAATGAAGGTTCGCATAATCTTCACAACCGTCCAGTCCGAGCGGACGTGCGGCGAACGCGCCGTTGCCGGCTGTGATGATGATCGCTTTCGTATGGTACTCGTCCTTGTTCGTCGAGATGTGGAACGTACCGTCTTCGAGTCGCTCGACCGTTTCGACCGTCTCGCCAAGGCGATAATCTTGTTCGAACTGATCGGCTTGCGCTTTCAGTTGGTCGACTAGATCTTGGGCCTTCACTTTCGGGAAGCCGGCGATGTCATAAATATATTTCTCTGGATAGAGCGTCGATAATTGCCCGCCTAGTTGCGGCAAGCTTTCGATCAACGTCGCATCGAGTTGGCGCATACCTGCATAAAATGCGGTGAACAGTCCGATTGGACCACCACCGATAATGACTACATCTTTCGTCGATTTCATCGAATTCCTCCTCATGAAGCGTGTACTTCTATTATATGGTCTAACGTGAACTAAATCCATTCAGTACAAAGATGCAATACTTTCGAAAAAAATTCAAGAAGATAAGCTTTTTCATTGAGAAAACGGATTAAACGTCGTACAATGAACGGGAAGCAATTGTGAACATTGGTTGAACAAGAATTAGGCTTTATTGTGAACGTCTATGTGAAAAAACACACAACATAGTTGTTCAGGAAAACAAAACTTTTAAAATAAGGTGGAAATGAACATGAAACGACCTAACATTGTTATCCTCGGCGCAGGTTTCGGTGGACTCATCACGGCAGTAAACCTTCAGAAGACGCTTGCGGCTGGAGATGCAAACATCACGTTGATCAACAAACACGATTACCATTACCAAACGACTTGGCTTCATGAGCCGGCGGCTGGAACGATGAAGCCTGAGCAGGCTCGTGTCTACATTAACGACGTCGTCAATGCGTCACGCGTTAAATTTGTCAAAGGGATCGTCGATCGCGTCGATACTACAGCTAAACAAGTGATGCTCGAAGACGGATCGACTGTCGAGTACGATTACGTCGTCTTCGCCCTCGGTGGCGTACCGGAAACGTTCGGTATCCCGGGCCTTAAAGAGAACGCGATGACGATCAACTCGCTCAACAGCGTTCGTAAAATTAAAGAACATATTGAGTACTCGTTCGCACAATACAAGACGAACGGATCATCTGACCGTTCATTCGTCACGATCGTCGTCGGTGGTGCCGGATTCACAGGTATCGAGTTCCTCGGTGAGCTCGTCAACCGTGTCCCTGAACTTTGCAAACAGTACGATGTTCCCCGTGAAGCGGTCCGCATCGTTAACATCGAGGCAGCGCCAACGGTTCTTCCAGGGTTCGACCCGGAACTCACGACGTATGCGCAAAAATGGCTCGAGCGTAACGGCGTCGAGATGAAACTCGGCAACGGCATCAAAGGTGTAGAGCCAGGTGTCGTCACGTTCGGTCCACTCAAAGGTGAGACGACAGAGACGATCGCAGCGAACACGATCCTTTGGACAGGCGGCGTCAGCGGTAGCCCGATCGTTGAGAAGTCTGGCTTCGAAGCGGTCCGTAACCGTGTTATGGTCGAGGCGGACAACCGTGCCCCTGGTCACGATAACGTCTTCATCATCGGTGACTGCTCAGCTGTCATGGATCCTGTCTCGAACCGTCCGTACCCGCCGACGGCGCAAATCGCGACGCAACAAGCGCACAACGTGGCGAAAAACATCGCTGCACTCATCAACGGTAAGTCGACTTCGAAGTTCACGTATGAGAGCAAAGGGACGGTCGCGTCACTTGGTCATAACGATGGAATCGGAATCGTCATGGGCAAAAAGATCTTCGGTCGTAACGCTTCATTTATGAAGAAAGTCATCGACAACAAACACTTTATCGAGCTCAAAAAATACGGTCTCGTCCTTAAAAAAGGTAAATTCTGATTCGGTTGAGCCGACGAGCAGCCTGTTCATTTGAACGGGCTGTTTTTTCATGTCAACGATTCAGTGAACTTCTTTGACCAAGCGGATTTCTTTTCGGTATAATAGACAACGGGAAAAGGGGGCAATCACATGCACATCATCCAAGCCGTCATTGGCGCGATTTTATATTTAGTCATCTTCTTCAGCATCGGGTTCATTTTGAATATGCTGCTCAAAAAGACGTGGACGCTTGTGTTCATCTATCCGATTTTCGTCATCATGATGATCGACAACGTCAAGCTGTCAAGCTACGTCACGGAAACATCGACCGCGCTCGCGAACGTCTATGAGCGTCTGCTCGGTCTGCAGTTTCTCGACATTTTTATGCTCGGATTCGGATTGCTCGGTGCCATCTTGGCAGGGGTCACCATCCGGTACTTGCGTAAGAGCGGTTACTCGATGTTTTAAAGACGACAGAAATGTTCGTCTTTTTTTGGTTTCCGCCTACTTTTTTAGAAGCTGAACCGATATACTAGATAAGATAACGATTTAATGAGTAAGGGATGCGATACGAATGACATTACCGATGTATACGATCAAAAAAGTGTTGAATAATAGCGTCGTCATCTGTCAACATGATGCGGATCCGGAAGTCATTCTGCTTGGGAAGGGGATTGGCTTCGGCAAGAAAGCGGGCGATCTCGTCGACCCGGCCAGCGTCCCGGAGAAAGTATATCAATTGACGGATAAAGAAGAGCAGTCGCAGTATCGTGAACTCGTGAAGCACGTCGATGAAGACTTCCTCGCCTTCATGCAAGACATCGTCGGCTTCATCGAGAGCAATACGGGAAAAAAAGTCGATCAACATATCCATATCGGCCTGACGGATCACTTGTTCTTTACGATGAAACGGATTGAACAGGGGATGGAAGTGACGAATCCGTTCTTGCTCGAGACCGAATCGCTCTATCCGAACGAGTTCGTGCTCGCCGAACGAATCGTCGATATGATCCATGAGCGCCTCGATGTGTTGCTTCCTGATGCCGAGGTCGGATTCATCGCGCTCCATATCCATTCGGCGACGACGTTTAAAAATGTCCTCGAAGTGAACCGGCACAACCAAATCATCGGACAGATTGTTCAGACGATTGAGAGTCGTTTGAACGTCAAAATGGATCGGACTTCACTCGATTATAAGCGCTTACTTCGTCACTTAAGATACGCTGTTGAGCGGGTTGCGACGGGTGAGACGGTCGAGGCCCCACAAAAAATTGAAAAGGTATTGCGTGAAGAATATCCGCTATGCTATAGTACTGCTTGGGAGCTGATGGGTATCATGGAACGCGAATTGAAGCGTCCTGTCCCACGAGGTGAAGCGACATATTTGACGATGCATCTCCAGCGACTGACTACAAGTAGATAACTGATACCACGTATCTTACGTGTTACTGATTCGATCAGGCATGAGTAAGGAGTGGAACGGCTACGATTTCTCTATTGAGGAGAAGTCTACGTTCTATACCTTATTCATGCCTGTTTCTGTTTTTATAAACGTTCATTATGAAAACGTTTAGATACGTCGGTTGTCTGACATCTACGTTCGGTTTCAGCACAAACAATTCAAAAGGAGGATTTATCATGTTTAAGCAGATTTTTGGTGTTCTTCAAAAAGTCGGTAAAGCGCTTATGCTTCCTGTAGCCATCTTGCCGGCAGCTGGTCTTCTTCTCGCATTCGGTAACGCGATGCAAAACCCGACGCTTACGTCACGCGCTGGTTGGTTGACGAACGCAGGCGTTGTCAAGTTTGCTCAGCTCATGGAGCAAGCAGGCGGCATTATCTTCTCGAACTTAGCACTCTTATTCGCAGTCGGTGTCGCGATCGGTTTAGCAGGGGACGGCGTTGCCGGACTCGCAGCCATCGTCGGGTTCCTCATCATGAACAAAGTCATGGGTGTTTGGCTCGAACTCACACCTGAGATCATCGCACAAGGTGACCCGGCATACGCGTCAGTCCTTGGTATCCCTACACTTCAAACAGGTGTCTTCGGTGGTATCATCGTCGGTCTGATAGCGGCCTGGGCATACAATAAGTACTTCAACATCGAATTGCCACAATTCCTTGGCTTCTTCGCTGGTAAGCGTTTCGTCCCAATCGTCACGGCGGTATTGGCTGTCGTCGCTGGTTTTGCTATGCTTGTTATCTGGCCACCAATCCAAGGCGGATTGAACACGTTCTCAAACTTCATGTTGACTGAAAACCGCACGTTCGCGGCGTTCGTCTTCGGTTTAATCGAACGTTCATTGATTCCATTCGGTCTTCACCATATCTTCTACTCACCGTTCTGGTTTGAATTCGGATCATACACGGATGCGGCGGGTAACGTCGTCCGCGGTGACCAAGCGATCTTCTTCGCGCAGCTTCGTGACGGTGTAGAGCTCACAGCCGGTACGTTCATGACTGGTAAGTACCCGTTCATGATGTTCGGTCTTCCAGCTGCAGCACTCGCGATGTACCATGAAGCACGTCCTGAGCGTAAAGCGGTCGTCGGTGGTCTCTTGGCTTCGGCAGCACTTACATCGTTCTTGACAGGTATCACTGAGCCGATCGAGTTCTCATTCTTGTTCGTTGCTCCTTTGCTCTTCGCAGTACACGCAGTCTTCGCTGGCCTTTCATTCATGGTCATGCACATCTTGAACGTCAAAATCGGGATGACGTTCTCGGGTGGTTTGATCGACTTCTTGCTCTTCGGTGTCCTTCAAGGGAAGACAGCATGGTGGCTCGTCATTCCAGTCGGACTCGTGTTCGCAGTCATTTACTACTTCGGATTCCGTTTCGTAATCCGCAAGTTCAACCTTAAAACACCGGGCCGTGAAGATGAAGTCGTTGAGCAATCAACTGCTACTGGTTCGGAACTTGCACAAGATATCCTCGTTGGTTTCGGTGGTTCGCAAAACATCAAACACCTTGACGCATGTATCACACGTCTTCGCGTCGAAGTGAAAGATAAGAGCCAAGTGAACAAAGAAGAGTTGAAACGTCTCGGGGCAGCTGGTGTCCTTGAAGTCGGTAACAACATTCAAGCGATCTTTGGACCACGTTCGGATGCATTGAAATCAGAGATGCAAGCGGTCATCGCTTCAGGTAACGAAAAGAAAGCAAACTAAGTATTAAGCCAATCCGTTAAGGGTTGGCTTTTTTGTATGGGGAAACGGTTTCAGCCTGGTATCAGATGGGGAAAAGTAAGTATTCTGACAAAAGGAGGAACCATGATGTGGAAGAAAGTGTTTGGCGTATTGCAGCGGATCGGGAAGGCGCTCATGCTTCCGGTTGCGATTTTGCCGGCAGCCGGTCTATTACTTGCATTTGGTACGGCGTTCCAAAATCCTGATCTCGTTTCGCTGTTACCTTTCTTGGCAAACGATGCACTCGTCCTCATTTGGCAAGTCATGACCGATGCCGGGGATATCGTGTTTGCCAATTTAGGTCTGTTGTTCGCCGTCGGGGTCGCCATTGGGCTGGCCAACGGAGACGGTGTTGCCGGGTTAGCTGCTATCGTTGGTTATTTGATCATGAACAAAGTTATCAGCACGTGGAACGGGATTACTGCAGAAATTGCCCAGGGAGACCCTGCCTATGCATCGGTACTCGGTATCCCGACGCTCCAAATGGGGGTATTCGGTGGTATCATCGCCGGTTTGATTGCCGCGTTCGCGTATAACAAGTACTTTAACATCAAGTTGCCGGACTTCTTAGGATTCTTTGCCGGGAAACGTTTCGTTCCGATTGCGACCGCCGCGTTCAGTTTGGTGATCGGGATTGCGCTGGCTTATATCTGGCCGCCGATCGGAACGGCCATCAATACGTTCTCAAGTACGATTATTGAAGCGAACGTAGCCGTTTCCGCATTCGTCTTCGGTTTGGTCGAACGGTCATTGATTCCTTTCGGTCTTCACCACATTTGGTACTCGCCGTTTTGGTTCCAGTTCGGGGAATATACGAACCAGGCGGGAGACCTCGTTCAAGGTGACCAGCGGATCTTCTTCGCCCAGCTTCGTGACGGCGTCGAATTCACAGCTGGGACGTACATGACCGGGAAATTCCCGTTCATGATGTTCGGGTTGCCTGCCGCTTGTCTCGCCATGTACCATACGGTCCCGAAAGAGCGTCGTAAAGACGTGGAAGGACTTTACTTCTCAGCAGCCCTCACTTCATTCTTGACGGGGATCACAGAACCAATCGAGTTCTCGTTCGTCTTCGTCGCACCTCTTCTCTTTGGTATTCATGCTGTATTCGCTGGACTATCCTTTATGACGATGCACTTGCTCAACGTTAAAATCGGGATGACGTTCTCAGGCGGACTCATCGATTATCTGTTGTTCGGGGTATTACCGAACCGAACAGCTTGGTGGCTTGTCATTCCAGTCGGTCTCGTCTTCGCGGTCGTCTACTACTTTGGATTCCGTTTCGCGATCACGAAATTCGATTTGAAAGTTCCTGGTCGTGACGTCGTCGCCGAAGGAAAAGGCGCACGGGCTGTCGTTGGGGATGACCTTCCGTACGAAGTGCTCGTCGGTCTGGGTGGTCCTGAGAATATCAAGCATCTTGATGCTTGTATCACACGACTCCGTGTCACCGTGAACGATGTCAAACAAGTTGACAAAGACTTGCTGAAAGATCTTGGTGCCGCCGGTGTGCTTGAAGTCGGGGATAATATTCAAGCTATCTTCGGACCGAAGTCCGATACACTCAAATCGCAAATCGCCGCCATCATCGAAGGTGGCGAGTACAAACCGAAAGAAAAAGCGGTCATCACACCGGAAGCGGCCGAGCATGCCGACCATCGCTTCCTCGCACCGATGTCCGGTGTCATCTTGTCGCTTGACGATGTACCGGATCAAGTCTTCTCGGGCCGGATGATGGGTGAAGGGTTCGCGATTGAGCCGAGTTCCGGCCAAGTCGTGGCACCGGTCACCGGTCAGATCACGACGTTCTTCCCGACGAAACACGCGATTGGCTTACTCGCGGACGACGGACGCGAGATTCTCATCCACGTCGGTCTTGATACGGTCAATCTGAAAGGGGAAGGGTTCGTCGCCAAAGTCAAAGAAGGTGACCGCGTCGAAGCGGGAGATATTCTGCTCGAGGTCGACCTCAACTTGATTCGTGACAAAGTCCCGTCGCTCATCACGCCGATCATTTGGACGAACGGGGACGGCAAAGTCGTCGTCGTACCGTTCGGAGAGACAGTCGTCGCCGGGGAAGCACTTGACTTTAGAACGGATGACAAAGGCGCGGAATAAGCGCAAAAAAAAGCGGCTCTCGCAAATTGCGAGAGCCACTTTTGATTATGCTTTAATATCGAATTTTTGGCTGATGAAGTTGACGACTTCTTCGGCTGTATCCATGTTGAGGACGTCGTTGACGATCGCTTCTGTTTCAGCTTTCGTCAAACGTTTCACGAGGCTACGTGCGCGAAGGACGCTTGAAGCCGACATCGAGAACTCGTCGAGGCCAAGTCCGAGCAGGATTGGAATCGCGAGCTCTTCTCCAGCCATCTCGCCACACATGCCGACCCATTTGCCTGCTTTGTGTGCTTCTGTGATGACGTTGTGGAGAAGGTTCAAGATGGCCGGGTTGAACGGCTGGTACAAGTACGAGACTTTCTCGTTCATGCGGTCAGCTGCCATCGTGTATTGAATCAAGTCGTTCGTGCCGACAGAGAAGAAGTCGACTTCTTTCGCGAATTGTTTCGCCATGACGGCTGTCGAAGGAATTTCGACCATCATCCCTGTTTCGTAGTTACCGACAGCGACGCCTTCTGCTTTCAACTTCGCTTCTTCTTCGAGAAGAAGGGCTTTCGCCGCGCGGAACTCTTCAAGTGTCGCGATCATTGGGAACATGATAGCGAGGTCACCGTGAGCCGAGGCGCGGAGAAGGGCGCGAAGCTGTGTGCGGAACAAGTCCGTTTCTTCAAGGCAAAGGCGGATGGCGCGATAGCCGAGGAACGGGTTCATTTCTTTCGGTAGGTCGAGGTAAGACAATTCTTTATCTCCACCGATGTCGAGCGTACGGATGACGACTTGTTTGCCTTCCATACCTTCGATTACTGTTTTGTATGCTGTGTACTGCTCTTCTTCGGTCGGGAACGTTTCTGAGTCCATGTAAAGGAACTCTGTCCGGTAAAGACCGATTGCATCAGAACCGTTTTTAAGAACGCCTTCGAGGTCGTTCGGTGTCCCGATGTTCGCAGCGAGTTTCACTTTATGACCGTCTGCCGTGACAGACTCTTCGTTGACGAGTTGCTTCAACTCTTCTTTGTACGCTTCGAATGACGCACGTTTTGCGACGTATTCATTGACGAGTTCTTCAGACGGATTGACGAAAACGTCTCCTTCTGTCCCGTCGATGACGACGAGGTCGCCGTTTTTGATTTCTTCGAGTGCGACTTTCGTTCCGACGACTGCCGGGATTTCAAGTGAGCGCGACATGATGGCCGAGTGTGACGTACGACCGCCGATGTTTGTTGCGAACCCTTTGACGTATTTGCGGTTGAGCTGAGCCGTGTCAGACGGTGTCAAATCTTCAGCGATGATGATGACTTCTTCAGAAATTGAAGCAGGTGTCATGAACGTGACGCCGAGGATGTGGGCCATGACGCGTTTCGTGACGTCACGAACATCGGCTGCGCGCTCGCGCATGTACTCGTTGTCCATCGATTCAAAGATCATAATCATCGTTTGAGCGACTTCATCGAGCGCTTTCGCAGCGTTCATGTGTTCGCTTTCAATTTTTTCGTTCACTTGCGAGACGATCTCTGGGTCTTCCACGATGAGCAAGTGAGCCGAGAAGATCTCTGCCTTGTCTTCTCCGAGTTCACGGAGCGTGATTTGGCGGATCTCTTCGAGTTCAGTTTTCGACTGAGCGATGGCTGCTTGGAAGCGTGCCTTCTCAGCTGCTACGTCCTCGATTTTGTTCGTCGGGATGTCAAATGAAGGTGTCTCCATGACGAATGCTTTCGCAACTGCGATTCCTGCAGATGCGCCAATACCTTTAATGTGTGACATAAGCGTAATCCCTCTCTTCAAAGAAATAGTGTTCTTTCCGACGGTTACCTCGTTAGTTCTTACCCGAAATGAAAAAGGAACTAACGAAAACCCGGAAGATTAAAGTAGCAACGGTCTACTACTAGGGGAAGCCTCGACCGAACAAAATGGCCTCGCCTCGAGCACGAGGGATGCCTGATTGCGTACTTTCCTATCCTATCATAAAATAAATCATCGTCACAACGAGGAGATGGCCTTTGAATTTGAAGAATTAGCGACGATTGCGCATACTATTTCATTATTTCGATGAAGTTCGTTATGCTTACCTTATATAAAGAAGGGAAGTGGCAAAAATGTACACATTCGCTGAATTAGATTGGACCGGTTCACACGAGACGATTGTTGTCGGAATCGGGGCGGCCGACGCCGTCGAAGCAGGGCTCGACACGTTGTTCAACGGGCGCGTCAAATCGCTCATCCAGTCAGCTGACATCTCGACGAAAACAGGGGAAGTGTCGATCGTGCCGACGTTTGAAGGGAACATCAAGCGCGTGTTGTTCGTAGGTTTAGGACAACGGAACGATTCGTCCGTCGAAAACTTGCGGAACTGGTTCGGGAAAGTCGCGAAAGAAATCAAAGGCCGCGGTTTTACGGACGTTGCGGTCGCTCTCGATACGTTTGAACCAGGTGTGGCAAGCTTGTTCGCCGAAGCGTATGAGATGGCGACGTATGAGCATCCTACATATAAGTCGGCGCCGAAGTCGGCGACACCGGACGTGACGATCACACTTTTAGGAGACGTGAACGAAGCGGACGTCGAAGCGGGTGCCGCTTACGGGCGTGGGGTCAACGTCGCTCGTAAGTTGACGATGATGCCGGCTAACATTTTGGACGCAGTGGCATTAGCCGACTATGCCGTCGACTTAGCCGATCGTCACGGTTTCAGCCATCGAATCATCGAGAAAGAAGAGATGGAGGCGCTCGGCATGGGTGCGCTGCTCGCCGTCAATCAAGGTTCAACAATCCCGCCGAAGTTGATCGTGCTCGAGTACAACGGTGCCGGTGACGATGCACCGATTGCCGTCGTCGGAAAAGGTGTCACGTTCGACACGGGCGGTTACTCGATCAAGCCAAAAGACGGGATCGTCGGGATGAAAGGCGATATGGGTGGAGCAGCCACCGTGCTCGGTCTGTTCGAGACGCTCGCGACGACGAAACCGGCTGTCAACGTGCTCGGTGTCATCCCGTCAACGGACAACATGATTTCAGGAGACGCGTTCAAACCGGACGACGTCATTACGGCGATGAACGGGAAAACGATCGAAGTGCTCAATACCGATGCGGAAGGACGACTCGTTCTTGCCGACGCGGTGACGTTCGCGAAGACGTACGACCCGCAAGCAATCATCGATGTAGCGACGCTGACAGGCGGTGTGCTCGTCGCGCTCGGTACTGAGGTGACTGGTTGCCTGACGAACGACGACTCGCTCTATGAGGCGCTAGAGGCGGCGAGCCGAGCGACAAATGAGCTCGTTTGGCAAATGCCTTACTTTGACGTGTTCATCAAGCAAGTTCGGAAATCTGAAGTCGCCGACTTGAACAACTCACCGGGCCGTTACGGTCATATGATTTTCGGTGGGGCGTTCGTCGGCGAGTTCGTCGGTGACACACCGTGGCTTCATCTCGATATCGCGGGAACGAGCGAGCGCTCTTCGGCGAGTGATCTCGGTCCAAAAGGCCCGACCGGTGTCATGGTACGGACGCTCGCGTCAATGCTCGAAGGATGGAAGCGTTGAAATTCGGATTGATGTTGATCGGTTTGGCCATCGCCGCAGGTCTGGGCTATGCGGCTTGGCCAAGCCAGTTGTTGTTAGGGGTATCCGTCTTTAGTGCGGTGCTCGGAGTTTTGTTTTTGATTCAGGAGGGACGCCGTGGTCGGAGTAGGAATTGATGGGGCACGCGGAGGCTGGGTGCGAATCACGTACGATAGCATCTCGCTGTGTTTGACCATCTCAGAACAGTTGGAAGATTTATTGATTGACGGGGCAATGCACTTCGTCGACATGCCGAACGATCTCGGGACGATCTCAAACCCGGACCGGACATGTGACGCGTGGATGCGGGCCCGGTTGAAGCAACGGAAGTCGTCGATCTTCACACCGCCGATTCAAGACGTCGTGATGGAACAGACGTATGAAGCCGCCAATGTGAGAAGCCGCGAACTGATTGGAAAAGGAATCAGCAAGCAAGCATGGAACCTCGTGCCGCGTATTCGTGAGTTTCAAACAATCACGGCAGAAGACGTGTATGAGTCGCATCCGGAAGTCTGTTTCGCCGTCATGACCGGACATGAGGCCGAGTTCAGCAAAAAGACTGAGGCCGGCGAAGCCGAACGGATCGAACTGTTGCGGCGCTATTCGAAAAGTTCGCCGTGGAAGTGGAAGATGTCGAACGTCAAAGTCGACGATATCATCGACGCATGCATCCTTGCCGTCGCCGCCTATGAGGCCGGGACGACAGGCTTAGAGACGCATCCGCATCAAACAGAGGGATTACCGTTCGTAGCGGTACCGAAGCCAAAAGAGCGATGACGCGGTCATCGCTCTTTTGGTGTCTGGGTCGGTCCGAGGACGAACTTCCATATGTAATGAAATACTTGGGCGTTGTAGAGTGCTTTCAGCAATACCGCGAGGACTGGTCCTAAAATGAAACCGAGGACACCGAACAGTTGCAGACCGACAAAAATCGAGATCAAAGCCGCGAGCGGATCGAGGCCGATATGAGAGCCGACGATCTTCGGCTCGGCCAAGTTACGTTGGACGATGACGAGGATGTAGAGCACGAGAAGGCCAATCGCGCTGAACCAGTCGCCTGAGATGGCGGCGTAGGCTGCCCATGGCACTAAGAGCGTCCCGACACCGAGGTAAGGCAACAGATCAAAGAATGCGGCTAACAAGGCGAATGAGAACGGGTTGTCGACACGTAGAATGAACATCCCGACCAAGACGATTCCGAACGTGATGGAAATGAGGGTCAGTTGGGCCCGGACATAGCCGAACAAAGCCGAACGTAAATTGAGCATGACGAGTTCGAACTCTTTAAAGCCTTTTCGTTTGTTCAACCGTTCGATCGAACGCATGTAAGACGGCCAGTCTTTCGTGATGAAGAACCAGGCTAGGACGATGACGACGAACAAGAGCAGGACGAGCGGGAGTGCGCTCAGAATGTCTTGCAGGAGCCCGGCGACACCTCGTGACAGGACGCCAATCGCGGCACCGAGTTGGACGCCGATTTCAGTGATGCCACCTTCGAGCGATGTCGTTTGACCAGGGTTTAACCGCTGGATGCTGTCGTAGGCGTCGTTGACGAACGGGGCGATTTTTTGATTGAACATACGCTGCACGTAGGCAGTGAACGTCTCGATCTGGTCTGGAAGTTTTTCGGCCGCGATCGTCAAGTAACGGATCAATTGGGTGACGACGATGGCGATGACGCCGCTGACAAGACTCATGACGATTAGCAGTGAAACGAGGGTGCCAAGGGCACGCGGCATCTTCGTCTGACGCTCGAACATATTGACGAGGGGGACTGTCAACAAGGATAACAAGAAAGCGAACACGAAAGGATACGTGTACGTAAAGAGGACGCTCAGTCCCCAAATAACGAGCACGAGTCCGATGCCGACAAGGAGAAATCGAAGTAATTGCCAAAGCCTTAGAGGAGACATGAGGCGTTGCCCCTTTCCTAACAATTGGATTGAGCATAGTATACCACGCAACTGGTAAATTAAGAGGATGGATAGGTGATTAAATATGAAGGAGATTCAACAGAAAATCGATCGGATGATTATCCACTTAGGAGGTTACTGGCGGCCGTTATCGGGGTTGGCCAGATTATTAGAAGAAGTGGGGGAAGTGGGCGGTGCCTTGCATGACCAGGACGAAGCAGCGCTCGTGGAAGAGTTGTTAGATGTATTCGTCATTTCAACTTGTCTCGCCAATCAGTATGCGATCGAACTTGACGATCAATCGAGCGGACGAGGGGAGCGCCTCGTTCATCGCGCTTACTATTCGCTCGTTCGGGAAGCGGGAGAGGTTGCTCGGACTTTGAACGCATACGAAGGGGATAAAAAATTGAAAGCATCATCGACGCCGGGTTCGTTGCAGCACCGAATTGAGGGCGTCCAACGAGCGGTGTTCGATATTGCGCGCGAGATTGAGCTTGATTTGTATGCAGAAATCGGTTCGCTGATCGATGAGAAAACCGCGCGGGATTTCGGACGGTTCGACCATACGCCTGACCCGATCACCGAATCGTCGGTGCGATTGTACACGCGCTTTAAACCTGGTCGATATTGGGGAGGAATTGAAGCTAAACCTTCGGAGGAAGCGAGCCGATATAGAGAAAGAGAATATAACTTAAAACGTTTTTTAAAGATTGCCCATGTCGAAGGGCTGGATGGGTTCGTTATTCGTCAACCGGACGAGCCGTTCATCGTAACGTCCTCTCTCGAGCAAGACTGGAAGTTGCCGGAATCGTTCATAATCGACGAAGAATGGCATGAAATAGACAAATTTATCATCATTCGTAAAAACTGGTAGAAAAGTATTCCCCTTTTTATCAAAAATATTCATCTTTTTTTCAAATACTTACTTTTTTTTAAAAAGCGTTATGCTACTATGAAGGTGTTGTTAGTATAAATTAGCGCGAGAAGAAAGGAATATTTTGGATGAAAATGAAGCTATTGCAAGTTGCTCTCATCTTATCGCTGTTGTTGTTCGGTGCTCAAATCCCTGCGGTTGAGGCATCGACATTAGATGGCGAAACGACTGTCAATTTAAACGTTCGATCGACACCAAGCACGACGGGAGCGGTCATCACGACGTTACCGAAAGGCACAAAAGTAAAGTATGGGACTTATAACCAATCATGGCATAAAGTGTATCTAAATAGTCGCACTTACTATGCTTCGGCCCCGTACATTAAACGGATCGCCTCGTCACCGACGACGATCACGACGCAAGCAGCATCATCGACAGGCGTCACAACAGAAAACTTGAACGTTCGAGTGACGTCACACCGCGATGCGAAAATCGTTACGACGCTTAAAAAAGGCACTGAAGTGAACTATGCCGTCCATAACTCATCATGGGCCAAAGTGTTCTTGAATGGAAAGACGTACTACGCGGCGAAAGCGTATATCGCGCCAAAGCTAGTCGCTTCAGCGCCTAGCAAACAATCAGGCTACACGAATCGTGACATTCAGCTGTTCAATCGCACGCTACAAACATCACCGGTCGCGAAAACAATCCCGGCCAAGCGTACTGTCACGTTCAGCGTCCACAACTCGAGCTGGTCGGTTATTTATGAAGGCACGAAGACCTACTACACACCGACTCGAGGAATTACAGCCGGAACATTGAAGCCGGCGACGACGACAGAGACTGGCTACGCGAACCGGGACTTGAAATTGTTCGATACGCGCAACCAAGCATCAAAAGTCGTTAAAATACTTCCGTTGAACACGGTAGTCGCATCGAGTAAGTACAACTCGAGCTGGTCGACTGTCTATATCGGCAGCGACACGTATTACACACCGACGGCATGGATCACACCAGGCGTTGCCCCGGTTCAACCGCCGACAACGACAAAACCAGTCGAGACGAAAGTTCAAGGATACGCCAACCGCAACATCAACTTGTTCGGTAAAACGCACCAGAGTTCGTCGGTATTGCTCGTCTTGCCGCAGTACACGGCCGTCACTTACAGCACATACAACTCAAGCTGGTCGAACGTTTTCGTCGGGACGAAGACCTACTTCACACCGACTTCATGGTTGACTGCTGGTAAAGCACCATCAACACCGGTCGCTGCCCCGAAAGGGAAAGTGTATATCAACACACCGGGTGATGTCTTGAACGTCAGAGCGACGGCTTCGGCCAGCTCGACGATACTCGGGAAACTTACGCACGGCACGCAAGTCGACCACTATGGTTCATCGAACGGCTTCTACAAGATTAAATACAACAACCGTGATGGTTACATCTCAACGGCGTATGCATCGGCTTCGAAGCCTAGCACGTCAAGTGGTGCTGTCATCATTCTCGATGCCGGACATGGTGGAACCGATCCGGGTGCAGTAAGAAGTTCGCTTTATGAGAAAACGGTCGTACTCGACGTGACGAAACGTACGGAAGCGTATCTTCGTTCGAAGTATGGTTACGAAGTCCGGTTGACACGTTCGACAGACGTTTACTTGACGCTCGATCAACGTGTCCAAGCGGCTAGAAACTTACGTGGCAATCTCTTCGTCAGCCTGCACACGAACGCGGCGACGACATCCGCGGCGAACGGAGTCGAAACGTTCTACTCGACCTCGTCGGCCCATAGTGCCAAGAGTCGGGTGCTCGCAACGAACATCCAATCGAATTTGATGGGTGAAATGTCAGGGATGAGAAATCGCGGTGTCAAGACAGCGAACTACTACGTCATCACGTATAACACGATGCCGTCAGCACTCGTCGAACTCGGGTTCATCTCGTCTCCGCAAGATATTGTCCACCTTCGCAGTGAAGCATCACGCCAGCGCATGGCAATCGGTGTTGCTGAAGGTATTGCCCAATACGTGAGAGCGTACCATTAATTCCAACCTGCTCGCGCAGGAGTATACAGAAGGCCCTGGCTCAAAATGAGTCGGGGCCTTTCCCTTTTATAAAGTAAACAAGCCCTCGGCCGAATAGGCGAGGGCTTGGCTTATAGGTCGTCGAAGCCGTTGGCGTCGGTCACTTTCGCGTATGAACGCGATTTTTGTTCGAAGAAATCGGATTTCGTCGCGTTGAGCGAGTCGTCCGAATAGGCACGGATCCACGGCATGACGTCCTCGTTGAAGCCTTCATACAAGTCGTTCAACCCGATGACGCGCAGGCGTTTGTTGGCGAGATATTTGATGTAATCACGCATCTCGCTGACGTCGAGGCCATCGAGGTCACGGAGTACGTATTCGCACCACTCGATCTCGAGATCGACCGCTTGTCCCATCGTGTCGTAGACGAACTGGCTGAAGCTTCCGTCGGCGTCGATTTCCGGGTTCTCGGTCAAGACGGCGCGCAGCAGCTGGCTGACGAAATGCGAATGTTGCATCTCGTCCCGTTGGATATAGCTGATCATCGTCGACGTCCCGACCATCTTCTGATGACGGGCGAGGTTATAGAAGTAGGCGAATCCGGAATAGAAGTTGATGCCTTCGAGGATGACCGAGGCGACGAGAGACTTCGCGAAGTTCTCCGCGTTCGGCACGGCCCGGAAGTCTTCATACAAGTCTAAGATGAACTGATTGCGTTTCATGACCATCTCGTCATCTTTGGCGATATCGAAGATGCGGTTCTGCTCGCTGAGCGGAACGAGACTCGACAACACGTAGCTGTACGATTGATTATGGACGACTTCTTGCTGGGCGATGATGGCGAGCACCGAGTGGACCGACGAGTCGGAAGAGAACATCGCCGACTCGAGAATGTAGCGCGTCTGCACCGAGTCGAGAATCGACAACAAGCCGATGATGCGCTTGAACGCGTCTTGTTCTCGCTCGGTCAGTTGCGGCCATTGTTGCATGTCTTTTGACATCGAGATCTCATCTGGGATCCAAAAG
This sequence comes from Exiguobacterium sp. SH31, assembly GCF_001816105.1. NCBI lineage: Bacteria > Bacillati > Bacillota > Bacilli > Caryophanales > Exiguobacterium > Exiguobacterium sp. SH31. The sequence goes on along the minus strand of NZ_LYTG01000024.1, from coordinate 3,151 downwards.
TTAGACAGCAACTGTTTATAAATCGTATAAAATTGTGGATAGGCGATATCGTTCCAGTTGACGATCGAACTCGTCTCGCCACCGATAATGGCTGTCGCCCGGTTAGGATGTTTGGGCGACAGTAGTTTGATCTTTTGAATGGTCATAGACGTGTACTCCTTCTTCGGCGTTTCGTGCCAACCGCTCGGTCCAAGCACGGACGTTGTACGGTTGGTTGCGCGGCGACTGTTCGATTTTCAACAGTTCACCGGCAAGGGGGATTCCAAACTTCGAAAGGTGGTACGCCATCTCGTCGACAGCGCGGCAGAAATGAACAAACATCTTGTCACCCGTCCCGAACACGGCGGCTTGACGAATCGGTACCGACTGCTCTTTCAAGAGAAGCCGGAACGTATCTTTCATCTCGTCTGGCAAGACGCCATCGGCCCACGTGTACGACCCGAAATAGACGAGGTCGTACGTGGCGAGCGCTTGGGCCTCGCGATGGCCGATGCGGTCCGCTTCGTACAAGACGGCACGGTCGCCCCGATTGACGTGGGTCGCCTGAATCAACTCGGCGACCTCTTCTGTATTCCCGCTCATTGAACTATAGACGATTGCGACGTTCATGGTTTGGTCCCACCTTTCGTTAAACAGATGTTACGACGAACACGATTCGCATTCATCGACTTCGACGGTCGTTGAACGCGTGTAATAGATTGATTTCATACCGAGCGACCATGCCTCGAGGTGCATCGCCAGCATTTCAGTCGCCTTCACGTCGTTCTTGACGTATAAGTTGAAACTGATCGCTTGGTCGATGTGGCGTTGGCGGGCCGCGTTTTGACGGATGCTCCAAAGTTGGTCGACTTCAAACGCTGATTTGTAGAACCAGTTCGTCTCCGGGTTGAGGTCAGGGACGGTCACTGGGATCTTATAATTTTTCTTCTCTTCCGAATATACTTTCTTATAGATCGGGTCGATCGAAGCGGTGCTACCGGCAATGATCGCTGTCGACGAGTTCGGTGCGACGGCCATCATATAGGCGTTACGGACACCGTTTTGGTGAACCTCAGCCGCGAGGCCGTCCCAGTCGAGCTCGTCATGCGACCGGTAGTTGCGGCGACTGAAGTATTCGCCCGTGTGCCATTCCGAACCTTCGAACACGCCGAACGCGCCTTTTTCTTTCGCGAGTTCCATCGACGCTTGAATCGTGAGATAGGCGATTTTTTCGTAAAGTTTTTCAGCGTACTGGACGGCGTCGACCGATTCCCAGCGGATGCCTTCGAGGGCGAGCAAATGGTGCCACCCGAACGTGCCGAGACCGACAGAACGATATTTCTGGTTCGTGATCATCGCTTGCGGCACTTCGATCGTGTTGAGGTCGATGACGTTATCGAGCATTCGCATTTGAATCGGGATGAGGCGCTCGAGCACGTCGGATTTGACGGCACGTGCGAGTGCGATTGAGCTCAAGTTACAGACGACAAAGTCGCCTGGCGTCTTCGTGATAACGATTTTCCCGTCTGCTGTGTACTCTTCATCGATTGTCGTCGCCGACATGTTCTGAGCGATTTCTGAACAGAGGTTCGAGCTGTAAATCATACCCGCATGTTTGTTCGGGTTGGCGCGGTTAACCGCATCCCGGAAGAACATGTAAGGCGTGCCCGTTTCGAGCTGTGAGCGCATATAACGTTTGACGAGGTCGATGGCCGGCACCGTTACACGTGTGAGCTCTGGATTATTGACACAAGCCATATATTTCTCGGTGAACGAACCGCCGTTATCCGTCTCGTCGTAGAAGTCTTCAAGACTGAAGCCCATGACTGTGCGGATTTCATGCGGGTCGAACAAATGCCAATCGCCCCGCGCTTCGACGGTACGCATGAACAAGTCCGGTAAACAGACGCCGGTGAACAAGTCATGAGTGCGGAGGCGCTCATCGCCGTTGTTCAACTTGGCATCGAGGAATTCAAAGATATCCTTGTGCCAGATGTCCAAGTAGACGGCGATTGAGCCTTGACGCATGCCGAGTTGATCGACCGAGACGGCCGTGTTGTTCAACTGCTTCATCCAAGGCAACGCACCGCTCGAGACACCTTTGAATCCTTTAATGTCACTTCCGCGTGAACGAATTTTGCCGAGGTACACCCCGATGCCACCGCCGCCTTTTGAAAGTGTGGCGACGTCCGTGTTCGAGTCGTAAATACCGCGAAGTGAATCATCGACCGTATCGATAAAGCAAGAGCTAAGCTGCCCGTACGATTTACCGGCATTCGAGAGCGTCGGCGTCGCGACGGTCATGTATAAGTTCGATAGCGCCCAGTAGGCTTCTTTGGCAAGTTGAACCCGTTTAGACGCGGCCTCGTTTTGCATAAGCGTCATGGCGATGACCATAAACCGCTCTTGTGGGAGCTCATATAAGTTTTTGACGTGATCGCGTCCGAGGTAACGGTCCGATAACGTCCGTAGGCCGATGTAAGTGAAGAGGCGATCGCGTGACGGGTCGATCAACGTCTCTAAATAAGCGATATCTTCTTTAGAGTATGTGTCAATTAACGCCGACGTGAAGATGCCTTTGTTCGTCAGCGTCTCAATCATCGAATAGAGTGAGCCGTAACGCATCGAAGCGTCATACCCGCGGTTGCGTGCTGCTTCAAGGTAGAGACGGTTTAAGTACATCTCGGTCGCGACGAACGTCCAGTCCGGCTCTTCAGCCTTCAACATATCGAGGGCGTGCATCGTCATCAAGTCATATACTACATCTTGTGTCAGTGATTTTGAATCGAGCGCTCGAATCAAACGTTCCTCGTAGCGTGCGACGCTGAGCTGCGGGTAGCGTTGTGTTAAGGATTGGATCAATGTTGTTACGTCGGCAAGGGTTGGTGTTGCCGGCAACATCGTCTCGTGGTGGATAGGGGATGTCAAAACGATCACTCCTTCTTCAGGTGTAGAAATTATAAAGGTATAGCGGAACTAGTCCGATACAACGTCATTGGGTAGAGAACGTGATAAATATCCGTTAACTATATATTGACGTTTTATTCTCTTTTTAATCATAAATCACCCATATTTAGTTTTGCAATCTTTGAAATTCATAAAACTGTGACGCCATGAATTACTTTTACTCTAAAACGGCGCTCTCAACCGTTTTGAGACGTGATATGAGACG
>NZ_LYTG01000023.1:0-64045 GCF_001816105.1 Exiguobacterium sp. SH31 | reverse complement strand
GATTTACTGACTCCCGAGGTCAAAGCTGTCCGCTTTTTTTGTAAGCGTTCAATCCGATTTGTCAATACGGAAATCAAGAAGAATGTCACTGATTCCATTAATTATTAAAAAGGTTATGACCAGGAACCAATACTAGATATAGTGTTGGTTCGATTTGAAAAAGCGGGAAATCCGAGGTAAGGCTAGCGCCATCGTCAAAAGTGCGGTAGATTGAGGAAGTACGATATAATATCAAGGCTAAAAAGAAGGGTTTTAAAAATGCGTTCAGAAGATTTATTATTAGCATGGGACCCGCTCGGTTACGGGCTTGGGTCTTACGGGCCAGAGTTCGATGACATCACAGTGGCGCTCGTGCAGATCGACTCGGAAGCGGAGTTGAATGAAACGATTCGTCGTATTCTAACGGATTCGTTTGGAGAGTGCCCGTCTGAGGACGATACGCGCGCCATGGCCAGACAATTACTTACATCTTCAGAGGCTTGTCAATTATAAGGGGGAACCAACATGTTACGAATCGATCCAACACCTAATCCAAATGCAATGAAAATTACACTTCCTGAAAACGTCTTCGGAGCTAAGAGCCAAAGCGTGAAAGCCGGCGAATCAACAGATCAACCGCTTCTCGCGAAACTCGTCACGATCGAAGGTGTCGAGAGCGTCTTCGCTTACGGCGATTTTGTCACAGTATCAAAAGAGAACGGCGTCAGCTGGGAAGCAATCTTACCGCACGTCGAAACTGCTTACCGCGGATGAACCCGCTCGTTTCGATCGTCATTCCGGCCTACGCGCGCGAGGCGGAACTGACGGAACTGCTCGAAAGTTTGACGGTACAGACGTTTCAACAGTTCGAAGTGCTTGTAGTAAATAATGATGGGCCGCCAAAACAACATCTTTTGGCGCCTTTTTTGAATCGATTGTCGGTTCGGTTGATCGAGCTTGAAGAAAATCATCACGTCAAAGCGCGAAACCGAGGTGTGATGGAGGCAAGAGGCGAGTATATTCTCTTATTAGATGACGATGATTTACTCATGCCGACCCATATCGAACGAGCGCTCGATGATTTGACGACGGCAGACCTCGTCTTCACCGATGCGGAACTGTTTCGGTTCACATGGCAAGACGGACGGCGGGTCGTCACGGAGTGGGAGGCGTTCGCCTACGAACTCGACTTGGACCGGATTCGGCAAGACTCGACGTTCATCCCGTCCGGCACGCTTTACCGCAAGCGGCTTCACGACGTCATTGGCATGTTCGATGAGACGGTTTATAACTATTGGGACTGGGACTTTATCTTACGTGTGATCGAGCACGGGACGGTCGTTCATCCAGCCCGGGCAACCGTGCTCTACGCTTTTAACGGAACCGACAACTTATCGGCGAAACAAGATGAGGCGCGTCGACGCTACTTTGAGCGGTTTTGTCAAAAACACGGTTTGGTGGATATGGAGATGAAGAATTTTCATATCGTCCAGTCCGAACGGCGGGAGTACGTGAGACAGACAGAAAGGTCGTTCGCAGGGACGTTTCCCGGTAGAACGGAAGGAGACAACTAATATGTACACAACAAAAGAGTTAGAACTTTTGGAATTGCTTGAAGAAAAAGGATACCTCGAGACGAAGTTGCTCGCGAACTTGCTCGCGACCGATGAGGCGACCGTCGAAACGATGCTCGAGAAGTTCAAAGCAGACGGCATCTTGCTCGGTTTCCGGGCGATGATCAACTGGCAGAAGATTAACCGTCACGATGTCACGGCGTTCATCGACGTCAAAGTCACACCGAAGCGAGGTCGCGGGTTTGACGAGGTCGCGGAGCGGATTTACCGCTTCCCGGAAGTGACGGCTCTCTATTTGATGTCGGGCGCGTACGACCTGCAAGTCGTCATCCGGGCGAATTCGCTCCAAGACGTGGCGTCGTTCGTCTCGGACAAACTATCACCGCTTGACTCGGTCGTGTCGACGACGACCCACTTCAAGTTGAAGACGTACAAGCATGACGGTATTTTGTTCACCCCACAAGTCGAAGACAAACGGTTGAACATCACGCCATGAAGTCGCTATCGAATCAAGTCGTCTCGATGAAGCCGTCTGGCATTCGCCGTTTCTTCGATTTGGCACAGACGATGGAAAATGTCGTCTCTCTTGGGGTGGGAGAGCCTGACTTCATCACGCCATGGAACGTCCGCGAAGCGAGCTACGCGGCACTCGAGCAAGGCTATACGGCTTATAGTGCCAACGCGGGTCTGCTCGAGCTGCGTGAAGCGATTGCTCGTTACATGACCGACCGTTTTGACGTTACGTATGACCCGGCGACCGAATTGATCGTCACGACAGGGGCGTCTCAGGCGCTCGATATCGCCTTCCGTGCTTTATTGAACCCAGGTGACGAGGTTCTCGTCGTCGAGCCAGCTTTCGTCTCCTACGGGCCGCTCATTGAATTAGCCGGTGGAACCGTCGTCCCAGTCGCTTGTCGTCCGGAGTCTGGGTTTCGCTTGAATCGGGAAGACGTCGCAGCAGCGATCACGGAACGGACGAAAGCGATTTTGCTCTGCTTCCCGTCGAACCCGACCGGCGCGACGATGACGGGCGACGAACTCGCCGAAATCGCGGAACTCGCTACGAAACACGATTTGTGGGTTGTGAGCGACGAGATATACGCGGAGCTGTCTTACGATGCTCCGTTCACGAGCTTCGCGACGCTCCACGACATGCGTGAGCGGACGATCGTCGTCAACGGTTTTTCAAAAGCGTTCGCGATGACCGGATGGCGCCTCGGTTTCACGTGCGCCCCGGAAGTCGTGACCCGGGAAATGCTTAAAGTGCATCAGTACGGCATGATGTGTGCGCCGACGCTCGTCCAATTCGGAGGGCTCGAGGCGCTGCGCAGCCGTGACCAACACGTCCCGAAGATGGTGAAGAGTTATCGCCAGCGTCGTAACTATTTTATCCAGGCGTTAAATGACGCAGGTCTCCCGACCCACGTCCCGGGTGGTGCGTTCTATGCATTCCCGTCCATCCGTCATACTGGGCTTTCGAGCGAGGAGTTCGCCGAGCGGTTACTGCTTGAAGAGCGAGTGGCGGTCGTTCCGGGCAATGCGTTCGGGGCGAGCGGGGAAGGCTTTGTCCGTGCGAGTTATGCGACGTCGATCGAGCAGCTTCAAGAAGCGATCCGCCGTATCGATCGGTTTATGAAACAGTTTGAACTGGCAACGTCAACAGACTCTCAGCGATGAGGGTCTGTTGACGTTTTAGCGATAAGGTGAATGGTGATTGCGCCTCGCCCACGACCGAATATCGACCGATTATTCTAAAATGGGTTGAACGATGTAACATAAAATGGGAAGATATACGAAAGTGGCGTGTGAATATAGATTATGGGGTCGAGATTGAGGGCGGAATAGAAGGTAAGTGAGTGAGGCACCCGAACCTTGAACATTCGTACGATCCGACCGCGATGAACTTGGGGATATCGGTCGGTCGATTCGCGATGAGTTTGGACGAGATGGCTAGTAGGGACGTCTATGAAATCGGCTAGCAATGGACGTTTGCGACATCTTAAAACAAAAAAAGGGCTAGGCGTTAGCCTAGCGGAATCAGGGGGGAATACTTGAAGTCTTGCTTGATTTGTATTTACCCTGAGGTGCGACTTTGAAACGTCAAAATAATCCTAAATAATCTTTTTTACTATTTTCTACACTTTATCGAAAAAAGTATGTTATAGTAAGTTGATGAATTTAGCATAGGAGTGTTTGTAATGGCAAAATACGAAAAAGATCAAGTTTTAAAAGGTAAAGTAACAGGAATTCAACCTTTCGGTGCGTTCGTCGCACTCGACGACGAGACACAAGGTCTTGTCCACATCTCTGAAATCTCACACGACTACGTGAAAGACGTGAACGAGTACGTTCAAGTCGGCCAAGAAGTTGAAGTGAAAATTCTTGATGTTGATGAAGCATCTAAGAAAATCAAGCTTTCAATGAAAGCGACACAAGAAGCACCAAAACGCGAGAAGTCGGCTAAGCCAGCTCGTCGTGGCGCACCACGCCGCAACGAAGCTTCAAACTTCAAGCAAGAAGAAGCGCCAGGCTTCACAGTCCTCAAGGACAAGCTCGAAGACTGGATCAAAAACACGAACTTCAAGAAGTAAGTGATGAAAGGCGGCCTATTCCAAATAGGTCGCCTTTTTTTTGTACAGGAAATTGAAGAGACGTTCCCGAAAGAGATAGAGAAAGGAGTAGATTAACATGAGAATTGGAATCATCGGGACGGGCGGTATCGCCACAAACGCACACATCCCGCATTACATCGCGGCCGGGGCGGACGTCGTCGCGGTCATGAACCGGACACGGGAGCGCGGGGAGGCGGTTGCCCGTCAGTTCGGGATCGAACGGGTTTATGACACGGTAGCGGACATGCTCGCAAATGAGCAGCTTGATGCGGTCAGCGTCTGCACACCGAACGCCCTGCATAAAGACCATGTCATCGAAGCGCTCGATGCCGGTTGTCACGTCCTTTGCGAGAAACCGCCGGCTATCTCGGAGCGTGAGGCGGACGAGATGCTACAAGCGGCCAAGCGGGCCAACCGGACGCTCCACTACGGCTTCCATTTCCGGTATCGGACGGACACGCAACTGCTGAAACGCTTGATTGACTCAAATGAACTCGGTCACATCTATGCGGCGACCGCGCTCGCCCTAAGGCGCCGTGGCATCCCGGGTTGGGGCGTGTTTACGGACAAAGAACTTCAAGGAGGCGGGGCGCTGCTTGATATCGGCGTACATATGCTCGACCTCGCCCTCTATTTGATGGATTATCCGAAACCGGTCGACGTGGTCGGTCACGTCGGACAGTATCTTGGGACGCGTCCGGGTGTCGGTCTGATGGGGGACTGGGACGCCGACAACTTCTCGGTTGAAGACACGGCCCGAGCGATGGTCACGTTCGAGAACGGGGCCTCACTATTTTTAGATGCGAGCTTCATGGCGAACATCGGGCCGAAGGATACGATGAACGTGGAATTGCGCGGGACAGCCGGCGGGGCGTCGTTGTTCCCGCTCACGATCCATACAGAAGAACATGGCGCTCTGTTTGACAAGACGCCGGCTCATTTGACGTTAGACGATCCGTACGCGACACAGATTCGCTCCTTCCTTGAGGCGTGTCGGCGTGAGCCGTCATACGAGCAGGCCGAACAGGCGGTCCTGCTTCATCAAATCATCGACCGCATATACAGTCAGGGCTAATCACTTTTCAATCCAGAAAAACAGGGTATATAGTGTAGGTGTTACATATTTTTGAAGGAGGATGACTTATGCACAACTTTGAATACAAAAACCCAACGAAATTGATCTTCGGGACGCATCAGATCGAGAAGCTCACAGGGGAGCTCAAAGCGCTTGACGCGAAGAAAGTGATGCTCGTCTATGGAGGCGGGAGCATCAAGAAGAACGGGACGTATGAGGAAGTCGTTGCTGAATTAAATAAAGCGGACATCGAGTTCGTCGACTTCTCAGGTGTCGAACCGAACCCGCGGATCGAAACGGTGAGACGTGCGGTCACGAAAGCACGCGAAGAAGGCATCGACGCCTTGCTCGCGGTCGGCGGCGGTTCAGTCATCGATTGCACGAAATTGATCTCGGCAGCGATTCCGTATGACGGCGACGCATGGGACATCGTCCTCCGTGACCATATCCCGACTGAAGCGGTACCGTTCGGAACGGTTCTCACGCTCGCGGCGACAGGTTCTGAGATGAACTCCGGTTCGGTCATCACGAACTGGGAGACGCAAGAGAAATATGGTTGGGGCCACCCGCTCGTCTATCCGACGTTCTCGATCCTCGACCCGCGCTATACTGTGTCGGTGCCGAAAGACCAAACGATCTATGGCATCGTCGACATGATGAGCCATTGTTTCGAGCAGTACTTCCACCCGAACCACGCTCCGGTTCAAGAGCGGATGACTGAAGGCGTCTTGAAAGCGGTCGTCGAGTCGGCACCGAAGCTCGTCGACGACTTAGAGAACGTCGACTTGCGTGCCATCATCTTGTTCGCAGGCACGATCGCCTTGAACGGGGTCTTGCAGATGGGCGCTTCTGGCGACTGGGCGTCGCACAACATCGAGCACGCCGTTTCGGCTGTCCATGACATCCCGCACGCAGGCGGCCTCGCCATCCTCTTCCCACGCTGGATGGAGCACGTCCTTGAAGAAGACAACGCGGCACGGTTCGCACGACTCGGGACAGAAGTGTTCGACGTCGAACCGGGTGCGACAGACCTTGAGACGGCAAAGCGTACGATTACAGCGGTTCGTGCTTTCTTCGACCAACTTGGTGCGCCAAGTTCACTCCGTGACTATGAGATCGACGAATCGACGTTTGAGGCGATCCTTGATTCAGCGATGAAACGTGGAGCGTTCGGACGTTTCCGTACACTCGAACGCGAAGACGTGGCTGCGATTCTTGAATTGAGCAAATAAGGCGATTTGATGCCTATTTTGCAATAATGATTGAACGAATCCGTCGTTTCCGTTTATGATGAGTCATGTATGGCTCTTAGATGAGCGATTTAAAGGAGGAAATGCCATGTCAACAGTACGTTTCGATTATTCTAACGCCCTGTCTTTCGTCGGGGAACACGAAGTCGATCAAATGCAAGAAACGGTGAAAGCACTCCATTCGGTCATCCACGACCGGAGCGGTGCCGGCAGCGATTTTCTAGGCTGGGTCGACCTTCCAACGAATTTTGATACGGATGAGTTCGCACGCATCAAAGCGGCCGCTGAACGAATCCGCGACAACTCGGACGTCCTCGTCGTCGTCGGAATCGGTGGGTCGTATCTCGGCGCTCGTGCAGCCATCGAGATGCTGCAACATTCATTCTTCAACGTATTGTCAAAAGAGGAGCGTAACGCCCCGCAAGTCTTCTTCGCGGGCCACAACATCTCGTCAACGTACATGACGGAGTTGCTTCAAGTACTCGAAGGCAAAGAAGTCTCAGTCAACGTCATCTCAAAATCGGGAACGACGACAGAGCCGGCAATTGCTTTCCGTGTCCTCAAGCAGTTCATGGAAGAGAAGTACGGCCAAGATGGCGCACGCGAGCGCATTTATGCGACGACAGACCGTGCCCGTGGCGCTTTGAAGACGCTCGCTGATGCAGAAGGTTACGAGACGTTCGTCATTCCGGACGATGTCGGTGGACGGTTCTCTGTCCTCACACCAGTCGGTTTGCTTCCAATCGCGGCGGCAGGCATCGATATCGATGCCCTCATGGAAGGTGCGCGAGACGCGGAAAATGCCTACAGTTCACCTGAACTTTCAGAGAACGAGGCGTATCAGTACGCGGTCGTCCGTAACGCCATGTATGCGAAAGGTAAATCAATCGAACTTCTCGTCAACTACGAGCCGGCACTCCACTACGTATCAGAGTGGTGGAAACAGCTTTACGGCGAGTCGGAAGGCAAAGACAACAAAGGGATCTTCCCGGCGGCTGTTGACTTCTCGACTGACCTCCACTCGATGGGACAATACATCCAAGAAGGTCGCCGCGACTTGTTCGAGACGGTCATCCGTGTCACGAACGTCCGTCACGCGTTGAACGTCCCGGAAGACGCACAAGACCTCGACGGCTTGAACTTCCTTGCCGGTGAGACGATTCAATTCGTCAACGACAAGGCGGCAGAAGGAACGCTCCTCGCCCACACGGACGGAAACGTGCCGAACCTCGTCGTCGAATTGCCAGAGATGACGCCATATCATCTCGGATACTTGTTCTACTTCTTCGAGAAGGCGTGCGCGATGAGCGGCTACATTCTCGGAGTCAACCCGTTCAACCAGCCAGGTGTTGAAGCATATAAAGCGAACATGTTCGCGTTGCTTGGAAAACCAGGTTATGAAGAACAAAAAGCTGAGCTTGAAAAGCGCTTAAACCAATGATTTGTTGTAGGTCCGCCTCGGCGGGCCTATTTTTTTGTTTGAAACTAGCGTGAGACAAGGTAAAGTGAGAGTAGACACGGGAAAGAAAGGGATGGACTATGTTGACATTCACGGACTACTATCACAATAAAGTCGAGTTGAGCTTCGAGCACTATCCGTTTTCGGATACGCCGCTGCACGTCTGGGTCGTCGCCCGCTATGCGGACAAATGGGTGCTCACGAAGCACAAGCAGCGCGGACTCGAATTTCCGGGAGGGAAAGTCGAACCCGGCGAACACGAGGACGACGCGGCGATTCGGGAAGTGTACGAGGAGACGGGAGGCGTCGTCAAGACACTCCATTATTTAGGGCAGTACCGGGTGCTCGGGCGTGGCGACACCGTCATCAAAAATATTTATTTTGCGGAGATCGAGCGGTTCGAGGATCATCCGGCCGTCGATGAGACCGACGGGGCCGTCTTGTTGGACACGTTACCGACGAACCTGCTCCGTAACGGCCGCTACAGTTTCATGATGAAAGATAAAGTGTTGCCCGAGACGATGAAAGTACTCCATGACAAAAAGTTGGTTTGATCGCGTCGACGTCCTGCCTCCTTATGCGGGATATCCCGTGCATCGAGGTTGGTACGAGACGAGTGACGGGGAAGAAGTCGTCGCCTACACGATCACGCCAAAACGTCCGAACGGCCAGGTGCTGTTTTATTTACGAGGCGGCACTGGGAGGATCGGTGACGTCCGGTTGCCTCGGCTGATGCAGTTCGCGGCGAAAGGGTTCCATGTCGTGGCGCCGGTCTATCGCGGGAACCACGGAGGGACCGGGAAAGAGGATTTCGGAGGCGCCGATTTAGAGGACGTCGTGTCTCTGTATGACCGCGTTAGCCGGACGCACCAGACGATCCACGCCCTCGGCTTTTCCCGTGGCGGCATGATGGCGTTGTCGCTCGCATCAAAACGTCCCGTCACGTCGGTTACATCGTGGGCGGGTGTGACGAATTTGGAGTGGACGTATGAAGAACAGCGTTCGATGCGGAAGATGTTGCGCCGGATGACCGGGGGGGACCCGGAGACGGTCCATGAGGCGTATGTCGAACGGTCTCCGCTCTTCAAAGACTGGCAGGCGCCGACGCTACTCATCCATGGGACGGACGACGAGCAAGTCCGGCTTCGTCATGCGACCGCCCTCGCTGACAAGATCGGTTCGCAAGCAGAGCTTTGGATCTTGCCGTTCGCCCATCAGCTCCCGTTCTGGGAAAAGTGGAAGACGACGGACCGAGCGATGGATTGGATGTTGGCGCTTGCGACAAAAAAATGACTAGTACCCGAGCGGGGTACTAGTCATTTTGAGTTAAAAGACGATTGGCCCGGCCGCGATGACTTTCTCACTCGCTTTCGTGAATCGTTTAAAGTTTTGTTGGAACTTCAAGGCGAGCGCTCGCGCTTCGACATCGTAATGAGCGGCATCTTTCCAAGTGTCACGTGGGTTGAGCACGTCTTGTGGGACGCCGTCGATATGGACCGGGATGTCGACGTTGAAGATGTCGTGCTTCACAGTGTCGACGTCACGCAATTGACCGTTGATCGCGGCGTTCACCATGGCCCGTGTGTAGCTGAGCTTCATACGCGAACCTTCACCGTAAGCTCCGCCGGTCCAACCCGTGTTGACGAGATAGACGTCGACGTTATGCTGTTCGATCAACTTGCCGAGCATGTCGGCGTATCGTTCCGGGGCGAGCGGCAAGAACGGTGAGCCGAAGCAAGTCGAGAACGTTGCTTGTGGCTCGGTCACGCCGCGCTCCGTCCCGGCTAGTTTTGACGTGTAGCCTGATAGGAAGTGATACATCGCTTGCTCTTTCGTCAACTTGCTGATCGGCGGGAGCACCCCGTAAGCATCGGCCGTCAAGAAGACGATCGTGTTCGGGTGGCCGGCCCGTGAAGGGAGCATCGCGTTATCGATAAATTGAATCGGGTAAGCTGCTCGCGTGTTCTCGGTGAGCGAGATGTTTTTGTAGTCTGCTGAGCGGTCTTCGTTCAAGACGACGTTTTCAATCAACGAGCCGAAACGGATGGCGTCATAAATTTGCGGCTCGTTCTCACGCGATAAGTTGATTGTCTTGGCGTAGCAACCGCCTTCGATGTTGAAGATGCCGTCTGGTGACCAACCGTGTTCATCGTCACCGATGAGATGACGTTCCGTATCGGCCGAAAGCGTTGTCTTGCCCGTTCCCGATAGTCCGAAAAAGAGCGCCGTCTCCCCGGCGTCCGAGACGTTAGCCGAGCAATGCATCGACAAGACGTGCTGTTCAGGTAATAGGAAGTTCATGACCGAGAAGATTGATTTTTTGATTTCGCCGCCGTATTCTGTTCCCCCGATCAGAATGGTACGCTTGGCGAACGAAACGAGGATAAACGTCTCTGAGTTCGTCCCGTCAACTGTTGGGTCGGCTTTGTAGCTCGGCGCATAAATGACCGTGAACGGGTCAAACGCACCGGCTGTCGGCCACTCACGCAAGAACAACTGCTTCGCGAACAAGCTGTGCCATGCGTACTCGGTGATGGCGCGTACCGGTAACGTGTAGTGCTCATCTGCTCCAGCCGAAGCTTCGAGATAATACAGCTTCTGTTTCGTCTCGAGATGGGTGAGGACTTTGTCGAGAAGAGCGGTAAATTTTTCTTCTGCGATCGGCTGATTGACCGGACCCCAATCTACTAACGAGTTGCTGACTTCATCTTGGACGACGAATTTGTCTTTCGGTGACCGCCCTGTGAATTTCCCTGTACTGACCGATAAAGCCCCGTCTTTCGTCAGTACGCCTTCACCGTTACGAATGGCTTCTTCCACCAATTCTGGAACGGTTAAGTTCCGTAATACATCGGCACCCTTAATTAATTCTTCGATTTTCAGGAGCGTAGTCGCCATCCTGAATCCCACCTTTCCCCTAAATAGATGTGGATGAAATCCGCATACTTCCGCGTTTAATTAGTATGACATTTTTATTATATGTGACACACTAATCAAAAACAAGCATTTCTTTACCCTTTAAAGTAAGCGCTTTCTTACAAGGACATTCTAACATATTCTGTATAAGCGGGGAGTGAAAAAACGGAAACCGTCAAAAAAATGTTTGATATTTCACAAACATAAATGATTTCCGTGATTACGAAGAAATTTACAAATTAAGCAGATACGCTTGACAGAACGGTATGGCATTTATATGATGGTGTTCGTAACGGATACTCTTATTCTGAGCGGTGGAGGGAACAAGGCCCTACGAAGCCCAGCAACCGTCCGATCCTGTAGTCTTTTTCGGAAAAGGTGCTATCCTGAAGCGAAGCGACAGCTTCGAACGATAAGAGGGTAAGGAAGAACGATTCAACCTTTCCCATTGAACGTGGCGAAAGGTTTTTTTCATTACCGTCCCAAAGCAACGCGTAAGGGGAACGAGTACCGTCCACACATCACCCTTATTAATAGGAGGTTTTTCGAAATGTCAAACTTGAACCGTCGACTTTTCACTTCGGAGTCCGTCACTGAAGGACATCCGGATAAAATTTGTGACCAAATCTCAGATGCGATTTTGGATGCAATTTTGGCTGAAGATCCAAACGCCCGCGTTGCGGCTGAGACGTCTGTCACGACAGGTCTCGTGCTCGTAGCTGGTGAAATCACGACATCGACTTACGTGGATATCCCGAAAGTTGTACGTGAAACTGTTCGTGAGATCGGCTACACGCGTGCCAAATATGGTTTTGACGCTGAGACTTGTGCTGTACTCACAGCAATCGACGAGCAGTCGGCAGACATCGCCCTCGGTGTCGACCAAGCGCTCGAAGCTCGTGAAGGTCAAATGACTGACGAAGAGATCGATGCGATCGGTGCCGGTGACCAAGGCCTCATGTTCGGTTATGCAACGAACGAGACACCTGAACTCATGCCGCTCCCGATCTCACTTGCTCACAAATTGTCACGTCGCTTGGCAGAAGTTCGCAAAAACGGAACGCTCGCTTACCTTCGTCCAGACGGTAAGACACAAGTAACTGTCGAATACGACCAAGACAACAACCCGGTCCGTATCGATACGATCGTCATCTCGACACAACATGCAGAAGACATCACGCTCGAGCAAATCCAAGCGGACCTTAAAGAACACGTGATCGAAGCAGTCATCCCGGCTGAACTCATCGACGCCGAGACAAAATACTTCATCAACCCGACTGGCCGTTTCGTCATCGGTGGACCACAAGGTGATGCAGGTCTCACAGGACGTAAAATCATCGTCGACACATACGGTGGATACGCTCGCCACGGCGGTGGTGCGTTCTCAGGTAAAGATCCTACCAAAGTTGACCGTTCGGCAGCATACGCGGCCCGCTACGTGGCGAAAAACCTCGTGGCAGCTGGACTTGCTGACAAAGCGGAAGTTCAACTTGCATACGCGATCGGTGTCGCACACCCGGTTTCAATCGCGGTGGACACGTTCGGCACTGGTAAATTGAGCGAGACTGAACTCGTTGAACTCATCCGTGAGAACTTCGACCTTCGTCCGGCCGGCATCATCAAGATGCTCGACCTTCGTCGCCCGATCTACAGACAGACAGCAGCTTACGGACACTTTGGCCGCACAGACGTTGAACTCCCATGGGAGCAGACGGACAAAGCGGCAGTTCTTGAAGAAGGCGCAAAACGTTTCGCATAAGCAATAAAAAAACGACCTTTCGCGAGAAAGGTCGTCAGGCTGTTGACGAACCAAATCGCCCATCGCGATTTGGTTCGTCTCTTTTTGTGTTCATCGAGCTCGAGGCGCTCTGCCCGGCATAAAATTGAAGAAATGCTATGTAGACGGTCTTTTTCGGCCAACAGGTTGGCCAATTTCTTCATGTTTTGTGCGGTGGCTGCCACCAGGTTGGCGCACTGGACCTTCTCGGTCCCCCGGTAGAACGTGAAGCGGAGCCCGTGAAGCTCTTTCGCATCGGCGAACGAGCGCTCCACGGTCTGCGGCCGGAGACGATAGAGGTATCGTCCGGATTCGGACAGACGGTTCCGGTTCACCAATTCGCGATAGGTTTCATCAAGATGACGGGTGATGACGCGCCGGTGGGCACGATTGGACGTACACTTCTCGAGAAGCGGGCAGTTCTTACAGACGGCGGGGTCGGAGGCGTAGTGGTGATACCCGTGTCGGTCTGTCGTTCGATAGGTGAGACGCTGTTTCGCCGGGCAGACATAGACGTCTTCTTCTGATACATATTTGAAGCTCGTCCTCCGAAACATCCCCTTCTTCCCGCCGAAGCGGCGCCAGGCGATGACGCCGAAGACGCCGCGCTCGATGAGCGCCTTCGCAATCTCTGTCGTGAAGTACCCCGCATCGAGGGCGACTGCCTCTAGCGGATAGCCGAATCGGCCGAGGATATGCTCGAGACGGGCGAGGTAGACGGTGCTGTCTGACACGTTCCCGGGCGTGACGTGCACATCGACGATGAAGTTGTGTTTGGCGTCGACCGTCCGGTGCGCCAGCCAGAAAAAGCCTTCCGGCTTCTGGTCACGATACATATAGCCCGCATCCGGGTCGGTCCGGCTCACCTTGATGAACCGGCTCTCCCTTTTCGGTGAGGCGGGCTTCAGCGCTTTTTTCCACGGTCCGACCGTTCTTCGTTCACCCGGTCTAGGAGCTCGCCCTCAATCGCGTTCACAACGCGCTCGACCTCGACCTTGTCGAACTTCTTCTTGTTCGCGTTGGCACGGATGTGGGTCGAGTCGGTGATCAGGATTCGCCCCGACACGAAGCCGTGGGCTTCGGCCTGACCCAAGATGTCCTCGAAGATCTGTTGGAAGACGTCCTTCCCTTTGAAGCGGCGCCGATAGGCCTGGCTGATCGTCGAATGGTCGGGTACCTTCTCATCAATCCCGAGCCCGAGGAACCAGCGGTAGGCGAGGTTCGTCTGGACCTCTTTAACCGTCTGGCGGACGGAACGGATGTTGAACAGCGGGCCGAGGAGGATGATCTTGATGATAATCTCGGGGTCGATGCCGGGCTGTCCGGTGTTCGAGTACAGCGGCGCGCAAAGGCGGTGCACGATCGAGAAATCGATGTGGCGGTCGATCTTTCGGACGAGGTGGTCTTGCGGGACCATTTGGTCCAGGGTGGTCTTCGTCTGAATCGGTTCATGTCTCTTCTCCGGGTGGGCACGGTACATATGGGGTTCCTCCCTAGTCAGCGGACGGGTTCGGCGTTTATCTGCCTTTTCCCGTTTTTACCGGTTCGAAGAACATGTCCGAGGCTTTTTCTTCGGCCATCGAGGCCTCAGAAAAAGACAAACGGCCGCCAGATGGCGACCGTTTGCGTTGCTCGTCCGACGGCGCCCCGACTCCTGCAGGAAAGCAATCCAACGGAGACCCAGCAGCGACATAAGTCGCGATGCGGCTCCGGGATTGCCTGCGGAAAGCGTGGGCGCCGGAAGGACGAGCGATTCTATTGATGTTAGTCAACAAGCTGACGACCTTTCGCGAGAAAGGTCGTTTTTTATTATGCTTGTGGTTTATTTTCGTTCGTAGTGTTCTCGTTGCCGAGTGCCGTATCTTTCGCCTCGACGACTTTCTCACCAATATCTTGTAAATCTGATTTTGCTTCCTGGGCCGTCTCGACGACTTTGTTCACGTCTTCTTTGACCGTGTCGACTTCACCGACAACTTTTTCATAGACGTTTTGCACATCGGTCGACACTTCTTGAATCATACCTGACGCCGACTTCACTTGCTCGATGACTTGAGACGCTTTACCGGCCGGATCTTCTTTGATCGTGTCGACGAGACCGCCGACAGACGACTTCGCATTCGTGAGCGACTGTTTCGTCGTCTCACGGTTCGACGAGCTAAGTAGGGCGATCAGACCACCGACGAGCGCACCGAGAAGCATCCCGGTCACGACATTGATTTTAGGACCACCCGAGTTGGTTTGGTCGAATTGGCGATTCGGGTTGTTAGCGTTAGCTGCATGTGGATCGTTTTGTAATGTTGGTTCCATATCTAAACACTCCTTTGTAAGTTGGCATTGGTACTCATATACCCTAGTTAAAATAGAAAATAACGTTCTGCTTTATTTCGACACGAAAAAGTAATAGAAGGGCAGGATATTTTTTACGTGATGGGGAATGATAGTACTAGATTGGCCAAAAGGGGGAAGCTGTTATGAAGATGCGGGAAGCCGTACCAGAAGATGCCGCCACGATTCGAGATATCGCACTTGCGACCATCAGTGTGACAGATGACGTTCGGTCTAAGGTGATGGAGCGCGCCTATCAACAAGAAGAGATCGTCCGGGCCATCGGTTCGAGTGAAGAAGCGAAAGAACAGTTGTTCATCGTCGGTGAGGCCGAAGGAGACGTCATCGGGTTTTACCATGCGATCGACCGCGGTGATACGTGGGAAGTGCTTCGTCTCTATCTTCATCCGGCTCACCATCGCCAAGGACTTGGGGCGGAACTGCTGACGCATCTCCAAGAGCGGAAGGCGCAGCCGATCGAGCTATACGTCGAGAGTTCGAACGAGCAGGCGATCGCGTTCTTAAGCCACCAAGCGTTCACCGAACTGAACCGAATTCAAGAAGAAGTGTACGATCAACCGATGGAGCTCATCCATTTGCGTTACGACCCACGCTAAGACTCCAGACGGATTTTCTTTCAAACATCAGTCAGCGGCTGATGTTTTTTGTTAGAATTGATGAGACATACTAATAATGAGGTGACAGCATGACATATGAAGAAGAATCACGAAAAGGGGTCATCGTGATCGTTTACCCGCTGCAGTTCACGTCCCGGCTCAGCGAAGCATTTTTGCAGCGACTCAGTGTCGACTATGAGGTGCTCGTCGTGACCGGACAGACGGTCGGACTAACGGCAGAAGACCATAAACAACTGATCAAGAACACGCTACGGGAAGCGAGTCAGTCCAAACTACCGATTCACGTCATCGCCTTCAGTCTCGGGGCGCTCTTGACGAACCGCCTTCTGCAAGAGTACGACGTACCGCTCGGGAGTTTGACATACATCTCCCCGCTCTTTGATTGGCATTCATCCCGCCAAATCGGCGGGCTCAAGCAAGTCGTCGCCAGTGCGGTCGACCGGTTCCGCCCCGATTTGCCGCTCAGTATGATGACGTTCACTGGCGGCGGGGAAGAGTCATCTCGTTTCGGCGAGATCACGTACGCGCAGTACCGCGAAATCGAAGAAGAGATCGTCGAGCATCAAGAGGAGAAGAAACATTTACCTCGCTTACCGCTCGCTTGCTTCTACGCGCCGGACGATCGTTTCGCCGATGTGAAGCTGACGTTGAACGTCTGCCGCAAAATCGGCGGCGACCAAGTCTACATCCGTCGGCTCGAAGGGTTCCCGCACTTTGGCTATGAACGGTTGAACACGAAGTTCGCGGAGACGCTGTTAACGTTTTATGAATTGATTCGGGAATAAATAACAGGCGACTCGCGTGAGTCGCCTGTTTTTATGCCCGTTTTTCGATTGCCACGATGAATGGCGGATGATTGATTTGGTTGACGAAACCGTAACGGAGGACGCCGGCTCGTTTTTGGTCGAGTGACTCGACGAACGTGAGCACTTCGTCCCGCTCGACTTTCCCGCTCTCATGGCCGTGGTAGATGACGACGACGATGACACCGCCGACGGCCATCACGTCGAGCAATTGCTCGAGGGCGTCGATCGTCGTGTTGCCGGTCGTTGTGATCGACTTGTCGCTCCCGGGCAAGTAGCCGAGATTGAAGACGGCCGCCGTGATCGGGCGGGTTTCATCCGCGACGACCGCCTTGACCGTGTCGTGGCTGTCGTGGACGACCGAGACACGATCAAGCAGATCGGCGGCGGTGATGCGGTCTGTCGTCGCCTTGACTGCCGCCTCTTGGACGTCAAACGCGTAGACGTGGCCGCTGCCGACTCGTTCTGCTAGAAACAATGTATCGTGTCCGTTGCCGGCCGTCATATCGATGGCGACGGCACCGTCTGTAACGTGTTCACTTAATAGATGCTTCGCGAACGGTAAAACTCTCATTAATCCCATAGATCTCATCCTTCTTTTTTCCTTGGAAGGAATCACGACGTTCCAACTCGGCGTTGATGGCGTTCAAGACGGCCATTTTGTGCCGGCTCCACGTCGGTCCGATCAATAAGTCGGGTGGACCGTCGCCCGTCAATCGATGAATCACGATCTCAGGCGGTAAGTACTCGAGCTGATCGCAGACGAGCGAGACGTATGTCGTCTCGTCCATGAGTTCGAGCAGCCCTAACTCGTATTGTCTGGCGAGCGGCGTCTGTTTTAAGACGTGGAGCAAATGGATCTTGATTCCTTGTATATCCATTTTAGCAACTTCTCGGGCCGTGTCGAGCATCATGTCTGGCGTTTCACCGGGAAGCCCGTTGATGATATGGACACAGACGGAAATGTTCCGGCTCCGCAGTTTCGCGAGACCATCGAGGAACGTCTTATAGTCGTGGCCCCGGTTGATCTTTTTCGCGGTTGAGTCATGGATCGTCTGCAGGCCGAGTTCGACCGTGAGCGACGTCCGCTCGTTCAACTCAGCGAGATAGTCGACGACGTCGTCTGGCAGACAGTCGGGTCGTGTCGCGATCGCGAGTCCGACGACGCCTTCTTCTGCGAGTGCCGGTTCGAACAGCTCACGCAAGCGCTCTACGGGTGCGTACGTGTTGCTGAACGCTTGGAAGTAGGCGATATACAACGCCTGCTTCCATTTCCGATGCAGACGGGCCGTGCCCTCGGCGAACTGGACCGGGATCGGATCACAGGCGTTGCCGGCAAAATCGCCGCTGCCGTCATCCGAACAGAACGTGCAGCCGCCTTTTGAGACGAGGCCGTCGCGGTTCGGACACGTGAAGCCGCCATCGAGCGGGACTTTGAACACTTTCTCGCCGAATTCGCGACGATACGCTTCATTTAATTTGTGGAATCTAGCTTGGCTAAACGGATTATTCAATGCTATCCTCTCCTTCCTTGCTCATGCTATCACAAGGTGGAGCTTGCTTTACTTCATAATAAGTAATTTTTCTTGACAGTTATGTAGCGTTCCGTTAGCTTGGAGAAGGACTCATCACAGATTCGGCCGTCGTGCCGGATTTTTTATCGTTTAAAGGAATGAAAGGAGTAACGGGTATGAACAATAAAATGCCGATTTCGGTATGGATTCTAGTCATTGCGATGGCGCTCAACACAACGGCGGCGTCTTTTTTATGGCCATTTAACACACTCTATATTAATGGATATTTAGGCGAGTCGATGACGCTCGCAGGTATTGCGCTGCTCGTCAACTCGGCGCTCGCGATCGCTGGTAACTATATCGGCGGGACGTTGTTCGACCGCATCGGCGGGAAGCGGACGCTCGTCATCTCGGTCGGGCTGTTGCTCGCGAGCTCGCTCGGCTTCTTATTGTTCCATGCCACGTTCTTCGGGTATTTGGCTTGGCTCGGTTTGATCGGGTTCTCGGGAGGTCTCGTCTTTCCGACCGTATACGCGTTTGCCGGTTTGATCTGGCCTGAAGGCGGTCGACGCTCGTTCAACGCGATCTACGTCGCCCAAAACGTCGGTGTCGCCCTCGGGACGGCGATGAGCGGTCAGATCGCGCGTATCAACATCGAGTGGATCTTCTATGCGAACTTCTTCTTGTCGGTCCTTTTCGTCGTTGTGCTGTTGTTCGGCCTGCGCTACTTAAAAAACCCGGGTCGTCCAATCGTCCAGTCTCAGCTCGAGGCCGCGGCGACGACGCTCTCTGGTGCGACGATGAAATCGATGTGGTTTGTCGCCATCGGTTATGCCGCACTCTGGTTCGTCTACGTCCAGTGGCAAGGAACGATTGCCGTCCATTCGAAAGACCTCGGTGTGACGATCAGCCAATATTCATTGCTGTGGACGGTCAACGGGGCGTTGATCGTGTTCGCCCAACCGCTCCTTAACCGGGCGCTGCGCTACTTTGAAGACGATTTGAAGCGCCAACTCGTCGTCGGTGCTGTCATTTTCCTCGCTGCTTTCATCATCGTCCCGTTCGCGGGAGGATTTACGATGTTCATGGTCGCGATGATCGTCATGACGATCGGTGAGATGTTCATCTGGCCGGCCGTTCCGACGATCGCCGCAAAACTTGCACCTCCAGGTAAAGCCGGACAGTTCCAAGGACTCGTCAACATCGCCGCGTCGGTCGGACGGATGATTGGACCGACGCTCTCAGGACTCACGTTCGATTTGCTCGGGATGAACGCTGTGTTTGGATTGCTGCTTCTACTCATTGTCACAGCGCTGTTCTTCTTTATGAAAATCAGTTCGTTGAATCGTCAAACTTGATTCGAATTGCACATCGACCGCGTATTCAATTCGCATGCGATGTTGCAATCTCATTTAAAATCTAGGTAAAGGATCCTTTCACATAATCGTTCCGTCGTTTCCTGTTTCTAGCCGATGAGGGGATGTACACCATGAACGAAGAAGTCAATTTACTCGTGCTCGCGACCCAATACATGTTTTGGGTCGGATTTGTCGGAATGGCCGCCGCGACGCTCTATTTTCTAGTGGAACGAAACAGCCTCGACCCGGAATATCGTTCCGTCGCCACGGTCGCTGCCTTGGTCACGTTTGTCGCTGCCATCCATTACTATTTCATGAAGGACGCCGTCGGGGATACGGGACTGTTGTCTGAAATCACAGGTTTCCCGACCGAGATTCGTTATATCGATTGGCTCGTGACGACACCGCTCTTGCTCGTGAAGTTCCCGTTGCTCCTCAGTTTGAAAGGGAAGATGAAGTCGGGACTGCTGACGAAATTGATCGTCGCCGACATTATTATGATCGTTTCGGGATATCTCGGTGAATCGTCGATCAACTTGAACGGCGGCTTCACGCAACTTGGATTGTGGGGCTATCTAGTCGGTTGTTTGGCCTGGATCTATATCATCTACTTGCTGTTCACGAACGTCACGAAAGCGGCGGAATCGTCGCCGGCCCCGATTCGGAAAGCGCTGCTCAACATGCGCCTGTTCATCTTGATCGGTTGGGCGATTTACCCGATCGGTTACGCGGTCACGCTGTTCGCGACCGGGGTAGAGGTTCAGTTAGTGCGTGAGCTCATCTACAACGTCGCCGACTTGGTCAACAAGGTCGGATTCGGATTGATCGCTTTCTTCGCAGTGAAAACGATCTCGACGCTCAAACAAATTAAAACGTGATTGTAAGTTCACATTGACGTGGATTTTTATCTTGCGCTAGAATGAAGAGGTGAGATAAAAATTGCGTTGATAAGGAATAGTATCGTAAGGTCGATATTGTAGAGAGCCGGTGGTTGGTGTGAACCGGTATATGGACCCCGAGAACTCGCCTTGGAGCTGTTCGCCTGAACGAAAAGTAGGGTGAACCGAAGTTACGCCTCGTTACCGGCGTCTCAAGTGGCAGACATGCAACATGGGTGGTACCGCGGAGAGCTTTCAAGCCTTTCGTCCCATTTACCGGGGCGGAGGGCTTTTTATTATGCAGAGGAGGAATAATTTTGAGCTATTTTAAACATCAAGACATCGAGCCGAAATGGCAAAAGCGTTGGGAAGAGAAAGATTCATTCCGGACGACGGAAGATCCGGACAAGGAATGTTTCTACGTCCTCGACATGTTCCCTTACCCGTCAGGAGCCGGACTTCACGTCGGTCACCCGGAAGGTTACACGGCGACAGATATCATCGCCCGTATGAAACGGATGCAAGGCTATAACGTCCTTCACCCGATCGGTTGGGACGCGTTCGGTCTTCCGGCCGAACAGTACGCCCTCGACACAGGGAACGACCCGCGCGAGTTCACGGAGCGTAACATCGGGACGTTCCGCCGTCAGTTGAAAGACCTCGGCTTCTCGTACGACTGGGACCGTGAGATCAGCACGACCGACCCGAAATACTACAAGTGGACGCAATGGATCTTCACGCAGCTCTATGAGCGTGGCCTTGCCTACGTCGACGAAGTGGCGGTCAACTGGTGTCCGGCCCTCGGTACGGTACTCGCTAACGAGGAAGTCATCGACGGATTGTCTGAGCGTGGGAACCATCCGGTCTACCGCGTCCCGATGAAACAGTGGGTGCTCCGCATCACGCATTACGCCGAGCGGTTGCTTGATGATTTAGAAACACTCGACTGGCCAGAGAGCGTCAAAGAGATGCAACGCAACTGGATTGGAAAATCGGTCGGCGCCGAAGTCGACTTTAAAGTCGACGGGCACGATAAAGTCGTTACCGTGTTCACGACGCGGCCTGATACTCTTTACGGAGCGACGTACGTCACACTCGCGCCTGAGCACCCGTTCGTCAAAGCAATCGCGACGCCGGAACAACTCGTCGCAGTCGAAGCGTACGCGGAAGAAGTCTCGAAGAAGACCGACCTCGAACGGACCGATCTCGCCAAAGAGAAGACGGGTGTCTTCACGGGCGCTTACGCGGTCAACCCGGTCAACGGGGAACAACTTCCAATCTGGATCGCTGACTACGTCTTGTCGACGTACGGCACGGGTGCGGTCATGGCCGTACCGGGCCACGATGAGCGAGACTATGAGTTCGCGAAGACGTTTGACCTCCCGATCCGTGAAGTCGTCAAAGGCGGTAACTTGGATGAAGCGGCTTACACGGAAGACGGCGAACATGTGAACTCAGGAGCGCTCGACGGTCTCAATAAAGTCGATGCCATCGCCAAAATCATCGAAGAACTCGAACTTGCCGGCACAGGCCGGGCGAAGACGACGTATCGTCTCCGTGACTGGTTGTTCAGCCGTCAACGCTATTGGGGCGAGCCGATCCCGATCGTTCATATGGAAGACGGGACGCTCAAGACGGTATCGATCGAAGAGCTTCCGCTCGAACTTCCGATCATCGATGAGATCAAGCCGTCAGGCACAGGCGAGTCACCACTCGCGAACGCAGACGAGTGGTTGACGTACACAGACCCGGTGACGGGTGAGAAGGGTCGTCGTGAGACGAACACGATGCCGCAATGGGCCGGCAGTTGCTGGTACTACATCCGCTACATCGATCCGCATAACGAAGACATGATCGCCGATCCTGAGAAGTTGAAGCGCTGGCTCCCGGTCGACTTGTACGTCGGTGGTACGGAGCACGCGGTCCTGCACTTGCTCTACGCGCGTTTCTGGCACAAAGTACTCTATGACATCGGGATCGTCCCAACGAACGAACCATTCCAAAAGCTCTACAACCAAGGCATGATTCTCGGTGAGAACAACGAGAAGATGTCGAAATCAAAAGGCAACGTCGTCAATCCGGACGATATCGTCAAGTCGCACGGTGCCGACACGCTTCGTCTCTATGAGATGTTCATGGGACCGCTTGATGCGGCCATCGCGTGGTCGACGAACGGCCTTGACGGGGCACGTCGCTTCCTCGACCGTGTCTGGCGTTTGTTCGAACAAGCGAAACTCGAAGACGTCGCTGCGACGGCCGGCTTTGAGCGCACGTACCATCAGACTGTGAAAAAAGTGACGGAAGATTATGAGGCACTTCGCTTCAATACAGCGATCTCGCAACTCATGGTCTTCATCAACGAAGCGTACAAGCAAGACACGTTACCGAAGCAAGAGATGGTCAACTTCATCAAGATGCTCGCTCCGGTCGCACCACACTTGGCTGAAGAGTTGTGGGAGCGTCTCGGGATGGCAGAAGAGTTGACGTATGCGGCGTGGCCGACGTTCGACGAGTCGAAACTCGTCAGCGATACGATCGAGGTCGTCATCCAAGTGAACGGCAAGCTCCGGGCGAAGATGCACGTGACGCGCGACGCTTCAAAAGAAGCACTTGAGGCGGAGGCACTCGCGAACGAGCGTGTACAAGAGTTCACTGAAGGAAAAACGGTCCGTAAAGTGATCGTCGTCCCAGGTAAACTCGTCAACATCGTCGTAGGATAAGTTAAGGAATGTGTGACATTGTCACACGTTCCTTTCTTTTTGGGGATGCCGTTTTCTTTTTGAGGCGGTTTTGTTACACTAAAGGGCGACACTGAATATAAAGGGGACTAAGCGTCCATGAAACGATCTTACGTACTGTACACGACGTTGTTTGCGGTCGTGGTCGGCGTGATTCTTTGTTACGTGTTCGTT
Organism: Exiguobacterium sp. SH31; assembly: GCF_001816105.1. Taxonomy (NCBI): domain Bacteria; kingdom Bacillati; phylum Bacillota; class Bacilli; order Caryophanales; genus Exiguobacterium; species Exiguobacterium sp. SH31. The sequence continues at coordinate 40,975 of NZ_LYTG01000023.1, read as the reverse complement.
TTTTCAGACGAAGACATTCAAAGCCAAATCGCTGCGACATTTGAAAAGATTGAGATTCAAACGAGTCATCAAGCGACGTCGATGCCTCCGGTCGAGGCCTCGCCAGACGAAGAAGACATCGATACGACCGATGCGCTCGAACAAATACAGAATATTGACGAGGTTTACTATAGCGACACGATCGGGGCTTATTTGGTCTTGACGAAAGACAACGACTTCTTTGAAGTGAGCGGAAACGCGAATCGAGTGAACGCTTCGCTCAAGCTCGAGACCGAGAATCAATCGTTCCCGCTCGGTGACTTTATCGGGATGCGTATGATTGCAGAAGATAAAATTTATGCCGTCACATCGACCGGTGTCATCGTGACGATCGAGCGAGAAGAAGGACGTTGGATGGAGCGCGAACGAAAAGCAATCGGCGGGCTTGTTTCGACCGATCGGCTGTTCGGGCTCGGGTACGACCAAGAGACGGAACGGCTCATCATCATGAACCGCACGGCAGCGACACAGGATGTCGAACTCATCTATGTACAAGAACGGATTATGAAGGCGAAAACGCCGGAGGAACCCGAAGCGACACCGGATGAGGAAGCCGAACCAGCAACGGATGAACCGGCCCAATCGGCTGAAGAAACGATCGAGACGGATGCTGTCTCTCCGGAAGATGAGGCACTTCAATCAGAAGGAACGGAAGAAACAGAAGACGTCGAACCGTTGACGGAGTGGACGATTGAATCACGCAAGCCGCTCACGACGGAAGGGATGAGCGCCTCGATTCAACAGAAGTTTGAGAAGTTCCGTGGGGTCGGTCTCGTCGAACGGCAAGGACGGATTTATGTCCTCGATTCGGAAGAACTCGTGTTATATACGATCAACCCAGGGGAAGGGACGATGAACGGTCAAATGGTGACGCCCCGCGTCTACGGTTCGACCGGCATGTTCCTGCAAGACAATGAAATTTTTGCAATCGTACGACCAGACGTGTTCGATCTTGACGCATTCGTCTCGGTCGACTGATAGGAGCGGATTAAATGAGTAAACGCTATTTTTATGAAGAAGTACGCCAGTTTCACGAAACTTTCGGACACCCGGAAGCAAGCGTGCCGAGCCCGCTCGAACTTGATCGGGCCGTGAAACGGTCGGTCTGGACGGCAGAAGAAGCGGTCGTCGAATTTTTGCACCAGTCGGCCCAGACGGAAGACGAGTTTTTGCAAGCCGTCGCGACGTTCCAGCAAGGGTTTGAGAAAGCCGTGCACAAATCGCTTCAAGAAGCGCCGCCGACGAACGACGTCGACCGGCTCGTCGGTCAAGGGGACGCGCTCACGGACGCACTCTATTTCGTGATGGGGAGTTTCGTCGAGCTCGGGCTCGACCCGGTGCCGCTGTTTGAAATCGTCCAGCGTGCCAACATGGCGAAACTCGGCCCGGACGGATTGCCGATCCTGCGCGCGTCAGACAATAAAGTCATGAAGCCTGAAGGGTGGATGCCACCCGAGCCTGAACTCGAGGCTGAGGTCCGTCGCCAAATGGCAGAAAAATAAGAGAGCGTGGTCACTAGGACCACGCTCTCAGGTTGTTGATGAACCAAATCGTAAACAGCGATCTGGTTCATCTTTTTTTATGTTCAAGGGCCTTGAGACGCTCTGCCTAACATAAAATTGAAGTCGAGTCCGCAGTAGCCCGATGTCGACCGTTTAAGTTGCTCGTCAGACGGCGCCCCGACTCCTGCAGGAAAGCAATCCGACGGAGACCCAGCAGCGACGTTAGTCGCGATGCGGCTCCGGGATTGCCTGCGAAAGCGTGGGCGCCGATAGGATGAGCGATATCACTCCTGTTAGTCCACGCTCTCTTTACGTTGCAGGCTCGAGTGTGGAGAATTCCGCCGCATGTGACCCGGCGCAGTGGCCGGTCGTGAAAGCGGCCGTAATGTTATAGCCGCCCGTGTATCCATGAATATCGAGCACCTCGCCGGCGAAGAACAAACCGTCTGCTTTTTTTGACATCATCGTCTGTGGGGCGATCTCTTTGACCGAGACACCACCGCCAGTGACGAACGCCTTATCGAAGTCGAGCGTACCTGTCGCGTGCAGTTCGAACGTCTTGAGACGCGTCGCGAAATCGATAACCGATTGTCGTTTCAACTGGCTCGCGTCCTCTTCGCCGAAAGCGAGTTCAGCCAAGAGGAGGTCGAGTATCCGCTCCGGGATGAACCCTTTCCAGACGTTTTTGACAGCACGTTTCGGCTGAGCTTGGACTTGGTTCCACAACTCTTGAACGAGCTCATCGCGCGCCATGTCCGGGAACAAGTCAAGGGATAGGGCGACGACCCGTTCTTTGCTGCGCTTGCGTTCTTTGATCGTATATTGGCTGCATCTGAGTGCAATCGGACCCGAAATGCCAAAGTGGGTGAAGATCATGTCACCGCGGTGCGTCTTGATCGGCTTCCCTTTTTTACCGTGCACGGTGAGTGCGACATCACGAAGCGACAGTCCTTGCAACTGTTTCGTCCCGATGAACGAATCGTTCAATAGGATGGGTACCTCGGTCGGGAATAGTTCTGTGATCGTGTGCCCCGCTTTCTCGGCCCACGGATAGCCGTCGCCGGTCGAGCCGGTGTGGGGGACGGATTGTCCGCCGACGGCGATGACGCATGCCTTGGCCTCGATCCGTTCCCCGTCTTCTAATTCGACCGCTTCGAACTCGTTTGCTTCATTAAAATGGAGCGTCTTCACTTTCGCGTTCTTCCGAATCTCGACCCCGAGCGAATCGATGGCGCGAAGGAGCGTGTTGACGACGTCCTGGGCCTTGTCCGTCACCGGGAACATCCGGCCATTGTCTTCTTCTTTCAACGGGATGCCGAAGCCCGTGAACAAATCGATGATGGACTGATTATCGAACTGGGCGAGGGCGCTGTATAAAAAGCGTCCGTTCCCAGGAATGAATTGAATCAACTCATCGACCGGTTTACGGTTCGTAACGTTGCAACGTCCTCCGCCGGAAATGGCGAGTTTGCGTCCGAGTTTAGAACCTTTATCAATCAGGAGCGTGTTCGCTCCGGCTTTTGCGGCTGCATAGGTCGCCATCAGGCCGCTTGGGCCTCCTCCGATGACGATGACATCTTTCATCATAGTATCCCTCGTTTCTGTTTCAAATCGACACGTAAAATTATCGTAACTTTATTATCCGCAACAGTAAGAGTATAATGAGAAACGGTCGTTTTGTAAAACTAGGACATTTCAAACGTTGTATGAATAGATGGAGGTATCTCATGTCATCAAGCGTCAAACAAGATTCAGGACGAGAATCCTTCGTCAAAGGAACGCTGCTCTTATCAGCCGGGAACTTGATTTCCCGTGCGCTCGGACTGCTGTACACGTTCCCGTTCCAAGCGATGGTCGGGATTGCCGGTGTTACGTTATACCAAGCGGCATATACGTATTATGCGCTAATGATCGCCATCTCGACGGCAGGGATCCCGGTTGCCGTCTCGAAATTCATCGCCAAGTATAACGCGCTCGGCGAGTATGGGACGAGTCAACGGCTGTTCCGGCAAGGGATGAAGCTGATGCTCTTGACCGGTGTCGTCGCCTTTTTCTTACTCTTTTTTGCCGCTCCGTGGTTGTCGGAGCTCATGGTCCGCAATTCGGAAAATAATCAACAGTATATCGACTCGCTCACGCTCGTCACAAGAAGCGTCAGTTTTGCGCTCTTACTCATCCCGGCGATGAGTATGGTCCGTGGTTATTTCCAGGGACATCAAGATATGGCCCCGACGGCCATCTCACAAGTCATCGAACAGATCGTACGCATCATGTTCTTGCTCAGCGGAACGATGCTCGTCTTGTTCGTCTTCTCAGACTCGGAGTTCGTCCGTCCGCTCGCTGACACGCTCGGCGGGACGGCGGCGGTCGAGACGACGGAACTGAATGGATTGAAAGTGCTCGCCGTGACGATCGCGACGTTCAGTGCGTTCATTGGGGCGATCGGAAGTATCGTCGTCCTCGCGATGTACTGGCGCAAACGGAAAGACATTCATCGTCAAACCGACAACCCTGAAGGGACGCCGGTCCGTTCGATGAAGTCGCTCTTGCTTGAATTGCTCAGCTACTCGATTCCGATCGTCATGGTCGGCTTGTCGACACCGCTCTACCAGTTCGTCGATCAGTTGACGATGGTCAACACGTTGCTCAACGCCGGGAAATCGGTGGCTGAGGCGACGTCGGCGTTCGGTTTTTTGACCGGTAACGCCCACAAGATCGTTTTGATCCCGGTATCGATCGCGGCCAGTGTGTCGATGGCGACGATTCCACTCGTCACCCGATCGTTCACACACGGGGACATGGATAAAGTCCGCAATCAAGTCAATCATATTTTCCAAGTATCGTTCTTCGTGACGATTCCAGCCGTCATCGGACTCGTCGCGCTCTCAGAGCCGTTGTTTGGGACGCTCTTCCCGGGTGATCGGGAAGGGTGGGTCTACTTGCTCCACTACGCACCGAGTGCATTCTTCCTCGCCTATTACTCGGTCGCTGCGGCAATTTTGCAAGGAATCAATAAACAATACTTCACGATTTTCGCGACAGCGATGGGGCTCTTGACGAAAGTCGTCTTGAACGTCCCATTCGTATACGCGCTCGGCGGCATCGGTGCCGGGTATGCGACGATTGCCGGATACATCGTGGCGATCATCCTCATGGTGTGGAAGATTCAGCGGGCACTTCAGTTTCCATACAAACAACTGTTACGTCGCACGATCCTTATGTTTGCGATGGGTGCGGCGATGTTCGTTGCGGTGTATGGGTCGTTGTTCGTCACACTGAATGACCAACCAAGTTGGAGCAATGACATCGTTGCGACCGTCGTCGGCTTCGGGATCGGGCTCGTCGTGTATGGCTATCTCGGATGGAGAAGCCACTTGGCCGGGAAACTGTTAGGAAAACGATTCCAATATCGGAGGAAAAATAATGCGAATTGATAAGTTGTTAGCCAATATGGGCTATGGTTCACGTAAAGACGTGAAACTGTTATTAAAACAGGGAGCGGTTCGAATCGACGACCAACCTGTGAAAGATGCGAAACGTCACGTCGACACGGACAGTGAGACGGTCACCGTGCTCGGTGAGCCGGTCGAGTACCGTCCGTTCGTCTACTTGATGATGAATAAGCCGGCTGGTGTCATCAGTGCGACCGAGGACAAAGTTGAGTCGACGGTCATCGAATTGATCGACCCGGCTTACGCCCATTACGAGCTGTTTCCTGTCGGTCGTCTCGACAAAGATACGACGGGCCTGCTGCTCATCACGAACGATGGGGCGTTCAACCACGCTCTCATGTCACCGCGTAAACACGTCGACAAGGTGTATATCGCCGAAGTCGACGGTGAGATGACGGTCGAGGACATCCGCACGTTCGCGGAAGGAGTCGCTCTCGAGGACGGATACACGACGAAACCGGCGCGTCTTGAAGTGCTCAGTCAGACGGGCCAAAAATCGGTCGTTCGCCTGACGTTGTCGGAAGGGAAGTATCATCAGGTCAAGCGGATGATCGCTGCGGTCGGTAAGCACGTCGAACAGCTCGAACGTGTCCAAATTGGACCGCTCGAACTCGATGAATCGTTACAGCCTGGTGAATACCGTGAACTGACTGAAGCAGAAGTCGAACAGTTTTTGTCATGAATCAGGAGTGAAAAGTGAGACCGGATGTCAGAAAGGCATCCGGTCTCATTTTTTATGTAAAAAAAGAGGCCCCGCTCGCGGAACCCCTTGTAATTATATTCAATTTGCCGTCTTCAGTGAACGTTTCGATGACGTCCACGTGCCGCGACTCGGACTTTCTACAAGATTGTTGTATTCAAGTACGTTCAAATCACGCTGGACAGTGCGTGATGTGATGCCGAACTCTTCTACTAGTTCTGAAGTGGTAACGCAATCCCTTTCGTTGATAAATAAATAAATCGACTTAATACGGGTTAGCATACGATCTGTTGAACCTTTCATTGGATGACCTCCCAATGCGTAGAATGGTGAAAGACGAAACCGACGGACGACGAATGAAATATGAAATTGTTATTTTCTAAAATTACATCTTAAGTATAACGCTCCTAAACAGAAAAGCAAGAGAAAAGAACGAACGATTTCAATGTAAAGAACATGTTATGAACGTAAATATCGAATGAACGAACTGTAAATCATCGGTTATGGAGCTTAAAGACGAACGAAAAATTATTTTCGAAATAAATGTTCGTCTTTCTGACATTTGGATATACTAATAAGGGAGAGAACATTCGCAAAGGGGAGATTGACATGAACTGGAGACAAGAAGTCGACTTACGAAAAGATGCGTTTTTAAACGATCTTAAAGGATTACTTACAATTCCGAGCGTGTTAAACGAATCGAAAACAGGACCGAACGAGCCGTTCGGCCCAGAAGTCCGTCAAGCGCTCGACTATATGCTCGATCTAGGTCAACGTGATGGCTTTATCACAAAGGATGTCGACGGATATGCGGGACATTTAGAATACGGCGAAGGTGAAGAACTCGTCGGCATCTTGTGCCATCTCGATGTCGTACCAGCCGGGGGCGGGTGGACGTATGGGGCGTTCAACCCGACAATCACCGACGGCAAAATTTTTGCACGCGGCAGCAATGATGATAAAGGACCGACGATGGCTGCCTATTACGGACTGCGGATCGTCAAAGAGCTCGGTTTGCCACTATCGAAACGGGTCCGTCTCATTGCGGGCTGTGACGAAGAGAGCGAGTGGCGTTGCGTCCGTGAGTACTTTAAACAAGAAGAAATGCCGACGTATGGGTTTGCGCCTGACGCCGATTTCCCGATTATCAACGCCGAGAAAGGTCTATACGATGGCGTGCTCAAGCAACTTCCGATCCAGCACGGCACGGGAACGAAACATCACCTCGTCTCGTTCATCAGCGGGGAACGCCCGAACATGGTGCCAGACGTTGCGACAGCGGTGTTGAAAACGAATGAAGTGCTCGAAGACCAATTCGAGGCGTATCTCGAGAAGTATGAAGCGGACGGGACGTGTGTTTTTGAAGAAGGGATGTACACGTTCACAATAAAAGGCGTCGCGGCCCACGCGATGGAACCAGACAACGGGGTGAACGCGGCCTACGTGCTCGCAGGCTTCCTGCTCACGCTCGCGCTCGATATTCAAGGTGAGCGCTACATCGAGTTCGTCCGTCACGTCTTTGCGGACTCACGCGGCATCTCGCTCGGTATTGAAGCGAGTGACGAGACCGGGGATCTGACGATCAACGGTGGCGTCTTCCGCTACAACGACACGGAGCGGATGGCGACGGTCAACATCCGTTACCCGTATACGGCAAAGTTCACGGAACGTCTGCAAAACTTGAAAGAAATCGCGTTGTCATTCGGTTTCGAATTGACGACAAAACACCATATGCCGCCACACCACGTTTCGGAAGATCATCCGCTCGTGACAACATTAGCAGGCGTCTATGAGCGCCAAACTGGTGAATCAGCGCACCTGATGGCAATCGGAGGCGGTACGTATGCACGCTCGCTCGAAGCCGGCGTCGCGTTCGGCGCATTGTTCCCGGGAGCGAAAGATGTCGCCCATCAGGTCGACGAGTATATGGAAGTTGAAGATTTATTACGTGCGGCCGCAATCTATGCGGAAGCAATTTACGAGCTCGCCAAATAATAACCTTTGAGAGCTGACTGCATCGGTCGGCTCTCTGTCTGTTAGGAAGGAAGTTGAACGTGAACCAGCAAAAAAAATCGTTTCAATCGATTTATGTCGCCATCTTTTTCGCACAAGGCGCCCTCATCCCATACATGGCCTTGTTCTTCTCACAAGCGCGTTTTGATTTGTCACCGAGTGAGGTCGGGACGATCGTCGCCATTTTGCCGATTTTATCGATTGGTGTACAACCACTCTGGGGCATGCTGGCCGACCGCACGGGCCGAACCCGCGCCTGGTTAATGTTAGCAATGATTGCGGCTGCGGCAATCTCGCTCACATTTTTATTTGCGACATCGTACGTCTGGATCATTCTGTTGATGGTGGCCTGGTCGATATTCCAATGTGCCCACATTCCGCTCGTCGATATGATGACGCTCGACTACACGTCCCGCGCTAAAATCGATTACGGAGCCATCCGTTTGTTCGGCTCGGCTGGGTTTGCTATCGCGGTCTTCATGATCGGCCGGATTGCGGATACGTCATGGGGGTTATCGAGTACGTTTCTGCTTAGTGCGATCGTGCTCGTCGTCGGAACCGTCGCCTTGAAGCAAATTACGGATACGGGTGTAACCCATACGACGACAGCAGCCCCGTTCGCTTGGTCAGCCATTTGGAATGCACCGTTCGTGGCGTTTTTAGTCGGCGGCATGCTCGTCTTTGGTCCGATTTACGCAAACAACTACTATTTTGGAATTTATGTGACGAGCATCGGCGGCTCGACGACGCTCGTCGGGACGTTGTTTTTAGTGGCGGTGCTCTGTGAGATCCCGTTTATGAAAGTGGCGCATCAAATTGTCGCACGTCTCGGTACCGTCAACGTACTCGCTGGGGCAGCTTTGATTTCAGCGCTTCGGAACGGTTGGCTCGCACTCGAACCGTCGTTGTGGGTCGTTTGGTTGCTTGCCATCGTCCAAGGACTCGTCGTCGGATTGCTCATTCCGGTTGCACTTCAGTTTGTCCGAAGTCTTGTCAGCTTAAACGTCACTTCGACAGCGATTGGCGTCTATATGGCTGTCACATCGGGCTTGGCGACAGCCGCATTCAATCAGTTGAGCGGTATTATCATTGAAGTAGACAGCATTATCGGTGTATTTTGGATGTACACAGCAGTCAGTGTCATCGGCGCGATTTTATTCTTGGGACTGAGACGGTTCCGTGAGAAAGGATGACGAGCGATGTCGACACATTATTTTATAGCGCTCCCGATCGAAGCGCGACAGTTTGAACAAATCCAACGGGACATCTTACCGTTTTATTCCTATCGCCGCGTTTATCGACCAGAGGAATTTCATTTGACGCTTCAATTTTTAGGGGCATTAGACGATGACCAAGTAGAGGCAGTCAAAGAGATCACTCGAGACGTGGCGCACGAAACGGCGCCGTTCACGTTACGTTTTCAGCAGATTGATCATTTTGGGAGACCGGATCGTCCGCGCGTGCTGACAATCATCCCGAATCCGTCTGAAGCGCTTTTGACATTCGTCAGTACACTTCGGCGCAAATTGGCAGAAGAGATTTCAGCCATCGATCGGAAACCGTTCGAAGCACACGTCACCCTTGCAAAAAAATTGGATACCGGCGAGCGGATCCCTTATATCGCACCTGCGTTTGACGTGGAAGAAGCAATCACAGAAGTAGTGCTCTATCGAATCAATCCGACAAAGACTCCTGCCTATGAAGCAGTTGAAGTATTTCCGCTAGCGCATTCAGAGGAGGACACATGGCGATCCCGATTAAAATTTTTGACGTAATTTCTAAATATGAACGGAACATGCTCGATCAATTCAATCGTTTTCAAGAGTATATCGAATCCGATACGGCGCGAATGCGCAGACTCTACGACTCAAATCGGCTAACTCCGCCGGAAATCATGGAGTTTGAAAACCCGTGGTGGAAATTTTGGCGTCGTACGGAGCGCATCGAACTCGAAGCGAACCCGTTGACGGAAAAACAATTTCAAACGCTGCTCACAAACCGGCGCCGCATCCAAAAGCTTCAATTTGCGTGCGAAGGGGCAACAGAAGCGGATATGCCACTATTAGCTTTTTTGCGGGACTATAGTTATCGGCATATGCTTACAGAATGGAACGAGCATCACTTTTTCATGTATCGTCCTGTCGTCGAGTGGAACGGGGCCATGGTTGAACTAAGCCATATCATCGTTGGGCCGTCGCATATTTATCTCGTTGAATGGCTTGAAGGTGACCGCAGCATCTATCACGTATCGAAACAGAAGACTTGGATTCATCAACCACTCAAAGGGGAAAATAAACGTGTAGTCAATCCGCTCATCGCATTGACACGCACCGAAGAAATCGTAAGGCAGTTTCTTCCGTCCTATGATGGGGTCATCCAAAAAGTGGCGTTGGCTCCGAACGGCTATTTCGATCATGTGCCGGAGACACGCGCGACCCAGTTTGTTTCACGGTCGGATTACGACCAATGGATGAAACAAGTCAATGCGAGGGCATCCATCGTGAAAGCCCAACAAATTCGAGATGTGGCGAAACTTCTAGATACGACAGCACAGATGCCGTTTCGACAATTTTTGGATCAGTAGGAGAGGATGGAACGAGTATGTATCACACACCTGATCAACAGGCGACAACGCATGTGACAATCGAGCGGGCAACGCTCCTCTCATTTGAGACGGTTCGACTCGAAGTCATCGCCGAATATGAGTCCATTCCAGTACAAATCGAGCAAAATGGGCGCCCTGTTACTTACGTGGTGCTCGAAGAACGATCAACTGAGGCCGGGACGATTGAACGGGACATCCGTCTCGCGCGCCCGGTAACGCTGGAATCGGTTTATACCGTATTTCATCCTGGACATAAAACAATCGTGGTCGTCCCGAGAGAAATTGTCCAGACGAATGAGTTTGAACGCAGATACGCCTACGATGGACCGCTCGGACTCCTCTTTGGCATAAATGTGATTGACGTATTCGTCTGGTCACCTGTCGCTTTCTCGATTTGGGTGACGGTGCATGATGAAGACACGCATCGGGAAATCGAGCGATTTCGGATGATGCGCGGTAGCCGCGGCGTCTGGCATGCCGAGGTGCCAAAAGGTTACGAAGGTTTACTGTACCGTCTTCACGTCAAAACACCGGTCGAAACGAACGATATCGTCGACCCTTACGCGAAAGCCGTCAGCTTGAATGGCGAATTTGGCGTATTGGTCGATGTCGAAGCCGAGATTGCGAAACACGTTGAACCGGTGTTACGGCCGCCGCTCCGAAAAGCGACTGACGCCGTCATCTACGAACTTCATATCCGCGACTTCACGAGCCACCCCGCTTCGACGAGCCGTCTAAACGGATTATACGGCAGCATCGTCGAAACCGGGATTCGGACGACCGGTGATAAGAGTGCCGGTTTCGATTACTTGAAAGAGTTAGGCGTCACACATTTACAATTGCTCCCGGTTCATGACTTCGGCAGCGTCGACGAGTTGACACGCATGCCTTATAACTGGGGGTACGACCCGATTCATTGGTTTGCTTTAGAAGGGAGCTACGCCTCAGACCCAAGCGCCCCGACAACAAGAGTGCTCGAGTATGCCCGAATGGTGAACGAGTTACACAAAACCGGGATGCGCGTCGTCGTCGATGTCGTCATGAACCATGTGTTCATTCGTGAACAGTCGTCGCTCGAAGCGCTCGTGCCATATTATTATTTCCGGTATGAGCACGACGGGACGGTCGCAAACGGTACCGGTGTCGGGAATGATACAGCGTCTGAACGGTATATGATGCGTCGCATGATTGTCGATTGCATCACTTATTTTGCGACGACGTATCAAGTTGACGGTTTTCGATTCGATTTGATGGGGATCCATGATGTGGAAACGATGAACCAAGTTCGGACGTCGCTTGATAAAGTCGACAGGTCTATCTTGATCTATGGAGAAGGTTGGGATTTGGCGACACCGCTCGGCCCGTCCTTGAAGGCGTCTTCCCACAATGCGGCGCATATGCCACGAATTGGTCATTTTAACGATATGATGCGAGATGCGCTGAAAGGTTCCTCGTTCAACGAGCGCGAGCGCGGCTTCGTATCCGGGAACGAATGGCGGGAGTGGGAACTTCGTGAATGCATCACCGGTGCCGTTCAGATTCCGAACGTCACCGTCGGTCGGTTCCCGAGTCCGCAATATACGATCAATTATGTGGAAGCGCACGATAACTATACGACGTTTGATAAATTGCTGCTCGCTTGTGAGGATACGGATGAGACGACGAGGTTACGGATGCAACGGCTGGCTACGGCGATCGTCATTACGTCACAAGGCGTTCCGTTCCTTCACGCCGGACAAGAGTTCGGTCGGACGAAACAAGGCGTAGAGAACAGCTACAACGCCCCTGATCGGATCAATCATTTTGATTGGGACCTTCGTGACAGTCGGGCGACAGAAGTGGAGTATGTGAAAACGCTGCTCAAGTTACGCCGGCGCCACACGTGTTTCCGATATGATACCCGGCAAAAAGTAGTCGAGCAGTTCAAGTTTCTCCCGTCGCCGCCTGGTGTGATCGCTTACGAACTGACAGCAAGCCATTCTTACGATGCTTGGCAGCGAGTGCGTGTGTATTTGAACGGGACGTTCGAGCAAGTGACGTTCCAAGCCGAAGGCGACTGGAACGTATACGTGCAAGGGGATAAGGCAAGTTTGACGCCGATTGTTCGAAACCCGAGTCAGATTCAAGTCGAGTCGTTGTCAATGACGATTATCGCGTGTTAATATTGTGATTGTATCTTTTTAACTTCCAATGAGATTTGAGCGTGATGAACATGTATTCAGATATAATCGGTGCCCTCGGTGAAGAGTGGACAGTGGCTTCCGCAGGCGGGATTACGGGTGAAGCGTACGTAGCGACGACGCACCAACAAAAAATCTTTGTTAAACGGAATTCGTCTCCATTTTTAGCGATTCTATCCGCCGAAGGCATCGTCCCGAAACTATTGTGGACGAAGCGGATGTTCAACGGAGACGTTCTCAGTGCCCAACAGTTCATCGAAGGTCGCGAGTTATCGCCTGCCGACATGGAGCGTTCCGAAGTGGCGGCGCAACTCGGAAAGATCCATCATTCGAAAGAGCTATTATTCATGTTACAGCAGTTAAACCATACACCGGTCACTTCAGAACTGTTGTACCGGCAATGTGCCGCCTATGAGCAAGATGAGGCAGATGAGACGATCGATGAGGCGGTCCGTTGGTTATCAGACCATCGGCTGCCCGATGACGAGCGCGAACTGGTCGTTTGTCACTCTGATCTCAATCACAATAATTGGATTGAGGATGAGTCGGGACTTCTTTATTTGACCGATTGGGACGACGCCATTATCGCGGATCGCGCGTTTGATTTGGCGATGGTCGTCTATAGCTACGTCGATGAAGTCGATTGGGAAGAGTGGTTCAGCCATTACGGGATCACGCTGACCGCCGATCTGCATTATCGGATGCACTGGTACGCGATTGCCCAGACCGTGTTGACCATCTATGGTGAACAGAGCGCTATGGCAAGAGCTGAAGGTCTGACCGTGCTTCGTGAGCTACTCGACGAAGCGGATGAACGGACGCAATGAAAAAAGGGATGGCTCACGAATGTGAGTCATCCCTTTCGATATACATCAGACATCTTCAGGTTTCATAAAGTACGCCCAGACGAACGTAGCGATGACGGCGCCGAAAAACGTGAGCGGGGCCGCATAAAAGATTAAGAATTGATCTAACGTGCTCATTGATTTAACCTCCTTGTGAGGGATGATTCATGTCCATTAAACAATGATTTCGTGTATAATCGCAAGGGGACTGCTCGCGTAAAGCGGCTCAGTCAGCAGAAACTTGAACATTTCATGAACGAAAGGTAGGATTTCAATGCGCTTACGCCATAAACCTTGGGCTAAAGACTATATGCAAGCCCAAGAACATGTATTTATCACGAATCCCGAACAGTTGAAAGGGAGTTGGAAAACTGAATTCGGTAACGACAATCCACTCTTTATCGAGGTCGGTTCTGGGAAAGGGCAATTCGTTCTCGGGATGGCCCAACAGTTCCCGGACGCCAACTTTATCGCCATCGAGCTATTCGAGAGCGTTGCCGTTTCGATCGTCCAAAAACTCGTCGAAACGCCGATGCCAAACGTACGCGTCTTGACCGTCGATGCGAAGCAACTCGTCGATTATTTCGAAGCAGGAGAAGTCGACCGCGTTTACTTGAACTTCTCGGACCCTTGGCCGAAGACGAGACATGCGAAGCGCCGCTTGACGTATAAGACGTTTTTAGCCACATACGAAGCGATTCTGCCTCGCGGGGGCGAAATCCACTTTAAGACGGACAACCGAAGTCTGTTCGAATATTCGCTCGAGAGTATGAGCCAATACGGCATGTACTTCACGGATATTTCACTCGATTTGCACGCAAACGAACCTGTTGACAACGTACGTACCGAGTACGAAGAGCGCTTCAGCGCCATGGGTCAGCCGATCTACCGGATGGAAGCAGCGTTCCGACCGAAAATTTGACACGCTTTTTTCTTATTTTGGTAGCATTTTCTTCACACTTTTTTCTTTCTTCTTGGTACAATAGGAATGACGCTAAATTGGAATTAGAGAAGGGGGAATATGGGGATGTTGAAAAAAGCATGGGCAAGCCTGCTTGCAGTAATCTTCATTCTAACAATCGCACCACTCAATACCTCGGCAAACGAGGCGTTCTTAGACGCACTCGAAGAGGATTTGAAAGCGACGCATTACGACTATAAAGAAGGAACGGCTAAAATCGTCAAAGAAGAGACGCTCACGCACTCGAACGGCAACGAAGTCATCGCAGCGGTCGTCGAACTCGATACGGTACGTGACGGCATCTTCATCACACGTAAGACGGAGTTCCATTATTACGATGCGACGGACAACAAGATTCTTGCAACGGCTGACCTTGTCGAAGTCGAAGGTGCGACCGAGTTTTCGGACGCGAACATCGACATGCTCGGTCAACAGATCATCTACTGGTTGCCGGTCTTGATCATGTTGCTCTTAATCGCGGTTCCGGCGCTCATTCTTTTCTTCGTCGTACCACGCTTCTATTCGACAACGGATTACATGAATCCGATTTATGAGAAAAACGATAATCCACGTTAAAAAAGAGCCGAGAGGCTCTTCAGCTTGTTGACTAACATCAATAGAATCGCTCGTCCTTCCGGCGCCCACGCTTTCCTGCAGGAGTCGGGGCGCCGTCGGACGAGCAACGCAAACGGTCGCCATCTGGCGGCCGTTTGTCTTTTTCTGAGGTCTCGATGGCCGAAGAAAAAGCCATGGATATGTTCTTAGAACCGATGAAAACGGAAAACGGTATGTATGGACCGTCACCGCCTCCGAACAGGAAGGGAATCATCATGAACCGATCCGCACCGACGCCTCGTTAGACCAGTTGGTCCCGAAAAACCACCTCGTCCGTAAGATTGACCGCCATGTCGACTTCTCCATCGTCCATCGCGCCAACCTTATGGCAGCCACCGCATAAAATATGAAGAAGTTGGCCAGTTCACTGGCCTGGAGAGACTGTATACATACCATTTTTTCAATCTTGTGCCGGGCAGAGCGCCTCAAGGTCATCGAACATAAAAAAAGATGAACCAATTCGCTTTTCGCGAATTGGCTCTTTTTTTACGTCATTTTCAACTGTTCCATAATTTGATCAAGACCCATGCCGTTTCCTGAAGAGACGGCTGCGACGAACGCGCTCTCGACGATCGGACCGTCATAGAACTTGATTTTCTTATCGCCTTCATACATATCGATGGCAAGCTCAGCGTTCATCGTCGCCGATCCGATATCGGACAGGATGAGTGCCTCTTTGCCGACGGTTTCGATGGCCTCGAGGATACGGGTCACATCGGTTCCGATACTGCCGTCTTCTAGTCCGCTCGCAAGATGAATCGGAACGGCTGGAGCCATCTCTTTCATCAAATCTTGAATCCCTTCACCAATTTTAGCGCTATGCGAAACGATGATGAGCTCTACGATGTCAATCGACCTCCTTCATGATCGCTTTCAAGACGATTGAACTGGACAACGCGCCAGGGTCGATTGTACCGCGAGAGTTCTCTCCGAAGTATGAGGCGCGGCCTTTCGTCGCCAGCATCCCCTCCGTCTCATTGACGAGATGATCCAACTTTGAGGTGAAATCATCTGATTCACTCAAACCGTCTAAAAATGGCTCCCAGACGTCGACCATTGTCTTTTGCCCGGCGGTGGACTTGCCACGAGCTTTGATCGCAGCCGTCCCTTCCTCTAGCGCTTCTTTCACGAGCGCAAAGTCGGCCTCGGTCGCGTCACCAAATTTCGGTGCTGCTTTGACGAATGCCGAACCGTAGAGTGGACCGGCCGCACCACCGACTTTTGACATGAGCGTCATCCCGACTTTCTTACTCAACTCACCGAGAGAAGCGTACTCATCGTCGAGGATTGCAACGACTGCATCAAAGCCGCGTGACATATTGATGCCGTGGTCACCGTCCCCGATCGCCCGGTCTAGGTCTGTCAGTGTATCTTTATTCGCTTCAATCTCAGATTGGGCATGGCGCAGCGCTTGTTTGAACCCTTCAATCGTCAACATCGATTAAACACCTCGTTTGTTAGATTTTGAAACCGAGCGCCGCTGATGGCGCGTCAAGATAACTTGTCAATTCATCGTCGAGCGGTAACAGGGTGATGGAGAAACCATGCATCTCGAGAGATGTCATATAGTTACCGACGTATTTACGTTTTAACGTGTAACCAGCTGCTTCTAATTTTTTGGCAACGAAGTGATACGTCACGTAAAGCTCAGACAGCGGTGTCCCACCCATACCGTTGACCATGACGGCGACTTCTCCAGGCTCGACTTCTTTTGTCAAATGTTCGAGTAGGTCGTCGACAATCGAATCGACGTCGGTCGTCGGTTTCCGTTCGACACCGCGCTCGCCGTGAATCCCGATTCCGATTTCCATCTCTTCCTCGTTCAGGTCAAAGCCAGGTTTACCGCTCACTGGCATGTAGCACGGCTCGACCGCCATTCCCATCGAGCGGACGTGAGATGCGACTTTCTCGGCAAGCGCTTTCACTTCTTCCAATGACTTCCCGCTCGCTGCTGCGGCTCCGGCAATCTTATGCACGAACACCGTGCCCGCTACGCCACGGCGGTCTTCTTTATTCGCAATCGCGACGTCATCAGCGACGACGACGTGATCGACTTTAATCCCTTCGGCGTCAGCGAGTTCGCCGGCTAGTTCAAAGTTCATGACATCACCAGCATAGTTTTTGACAACGAGCAACACACCGTTGCCACCGTCCGCAGCCTTGATGCCCTCAAGTACCATGTCTGGGGTCGGGGACGTGAACACTTCACCACAGACAGCGGCGTCGAGCATCCCATCGCCAACATAACCGGCGTGTGCAGGTTCATGCCCGCTTCCGCCACCTGAGACGAGTCCGACTTTTCCGGACTTGGCGCCATCCGCTCTGCAGATGACGTTCACCCCTTCGACGCGACCGTACAGTTCAGGATGGGCGTGGACCATCCCTTCGACCATTTGCGACACAAGTTCACTTGCTTCACCAATCAGTTTTTTCACGTGGGATCACTCCTTTTTAAGTTTGAAAACTACCATTCTCAATTTTCCACTCTTTCGAACGGTTTAAACAAAAAAGTCGGCGAATTGTTTCGCCGACTTTGTTTCATGCATATTCAAGTAAAGCGCCAGTCTCTGAATCGACCGTGAATTGGTACGTTTTTTCTTCGTCGCTCTCGAGGACCGAGATCCCGCCTTTGTAAACATCGTACTCACGACCGTCATAAGTATAAATCTCCGGTGATGCCGAGATCCATGCGCCTTGGACGTGACCTTTCGCTGAGAACGCCCGTTTCGTGTACTCGAGCGCATCTTCAGCCGATAAGCTTCGTTCATCTAACACTTTTTTCGTCATAAGTGCGGCTACGACGGCAACCCCGATTCCAACTAACCAATACCTTTTCTTCATATGACTACCTCCCCTTGAACTATGGCTATCACATACATCGTACCAAAACCTGTACCCCATTGGAATGAAAAGCATTCGCTTCCATCGAAATATTCTGTATATAATGAGACCAGAACGAGTGAAAGGATGAAATAAAATGGAACAAAAAACGAGAGAATTATTTAAGACGTTGACAGAATTGCCAGGAGCGCCTGGTTTCGAATCAGAAGTTCGGCAATTTGTCCGCGACCGGATCACTCCGCACGTCGATGACGTGATGACGGACGGAATCGGTTCAATCTTCGGGAAACGAGTCGGGGACGAGTCGGGACCACGCATCATGATCGCCGGTCATATGGATGAAGTCGCGTTCATGGTCACACGGATCACAGAGAACGGCATGTTGTACATACAACCGCTCGGCGGCTGGTGGAGCCAAGTGCTGATGGCACAACGGTTCGACATCATAACATCGAACGGGAAAATCCCGGGTGTCGTCGCCTCGACGCCTCCGCATTTACTCGGGCCTGAGGCACAGAACAAACCGATGGAAATCAAGCAGATGTTCATCGATATTGGGGCCGACTCAAAAGAAGAGGCGGAGTCATGGGGCGTCCGGCCAGGAGTTCCTGCCGTGCCGACGAGTGAATTCACTCCGCTCCACCATCCGAAAAAAATTATGGCCAAAGCATGGGACAACCGCTACGGTGTCGGTCTCGCCATCGAGTTGCTCGAAGAGACGACTAAAGCAGATCACCCGAACATTTTGTTCTCGGGTGCGACTGTCCAAGAAGAAGTCGGCCTGCGCGGGGCCCAGACGGCTGCCGAGATGATTCAGCCGGACGTCGCGCTCGTGCTCGATGCGTCGCCAGCCAATGATGCTTCCGGCAATAAGACGGAATTCGGTCAGCTCGGCGAAGGCGCGCTCATCCGGATTCTTGACCGCGTCATGGTCATGTCCCCTGAGATGCGTGACTTCTTGCTCGATACAGCGTCAGATGAAAACATCAAGACACAATACTTCGTGTCACCAGCAGGTGGGACAGACGCAGGTCGTATCCATATGAGTGGGCAAGGTGTGCCGACCGCCGTCATCGGCGTCGCAGCTCGTTACATTCATACGCACGCCTCGATTTTGCATACGGATGACTACGATGCGGCCAAAGCGCTTCTAAAAGCGCTCGTCAAACGGTTAGACCGTTCGACGATGGAAACGCTCCGCGCATCCCGTTAATGAACGACGCCACTTTAACCGAGTGGCGTTTTTTTCTGTTGATATTTACAGGGAAAAGATTATACTGATAAAAGTGTGAAGACAGAAACTTTACGACTGACAAGACAATAGAAAGAGGGGTGAATCCCATGCTCAAGAAGAAAGGGATCACGCTCAGCCCGTCACTCTACTTTGTGACGGCGCTCAGCTATATGGCACTCGGATTATTCAGTACACTCATTATCGGGTTGATCATGAAGACAATTGGGGGGCAATTGCTCGGCACGAGCGTTAGCGGTCTCGGCGATACACTCCAACAAATCGGAGACGTCGCCATCAGTTTGACGGGACCAGCCATCGGGATTGCGATCGCCTATGCGCTCCAGGCTCCGCCACTCATCTTGTTTTCAGCGCTCGTCGTCGGGACGTTCGGCTATGAGTTCGGGCCGGCGGGTAGTTACGTCGCGACGCTTCTTTCGGTCGAACTGGCCAAACTCGTTTCGAAGTCGACGAAGCTTGATATTTTAGTGACGCCATTCACGACGATCGCGATCGGCTACTTGAGTGCGACGTATATCGGGAAATATGTCGGTCTGTTCATGACCCAACTCGGCACGTGGATTGAGTGGGGGACTGAACAACAACCGCTCGTTATGGGCGTCATCGTCGCGACGCTCATGGGTCTCGCGTTGACGGCCCCGATTTCAAGCGCGGCCATCGCGCTCATGCTCGGGCTTAGCGGGATCGCCGCCGGTGCGGCGACGGTCGGGTGTGCGGCCCAAATGGTTGGGTTCGCGGTCACAAGTTACCGTGACAACGGCATCGGCGGAGCGGTTGCTCAAGGGATTGGCACGTCGATGCTTCAAGTCGGGAATATCGTCAAAAATCCATGGATCCTACTGCCCCCGACGGTTGCCGGTGCGGTGCTCGCCCCGATCGCCATCTTGCTGTTTGAATTAGAGAGTGTCGCGGCCGGGGCCGGGATGGGGACGAGCGGCCTCGTCGGTCCGATCGTCATGCTCGAAACGATGGGCTTCAGTTGGCATACGTTGATCGTCGTCTTCGGTTTCTTGATCGTCGGTCCCGCCATACTCAGCTATGCGGTATATCAAGTATTGACCCGGGTGAACCGGATTCAGCCGAATGATATGAAAATCGAATATTGAACCGACACACAAAAATAAGCGTCTCGCCAAGTTGCGAGACGCTTATTCATATGACGCCGAGCTGATCACCAGCCGAAGAAGTTACGGACGGTCTCGACGGTTTCGCGCGGGATTCTAAAGCTGACGAAGAACAGCGTGAGTATCAATGCGTAGATGGGAAGTAAAAAACGTTTCCTGACAATCGGCAAGTAGCGGACAAGGCGTTTCAATCCACGTTCTACGATGTAAATGATGGCGAATCCAACGATGAGCCAAACGAGAATCTGACTTCGTGTCTTATCTGTATCGATGAACAAGTACCCGTAGCGGAGAATGGAGAGCATTCCGACGGCGCCGACGAGCTGTTCGAGTGGGTGTTTCATGTCCGGATTTAATTGTTCACGCGTCCATTTTGTCATGTTGTCACCTTTTTCAAATAGTCTTCGCTCTTGATTATAGCAAAACACGAGAGCGGATTGTGAGAACGGACTTATGCTATCATTAACGTGGAAAAAAGAACAGGAGTGATGAAGATGAAACGATTGACAACGATGGTTGAATATACAGAAGCAAAGCAAGGGAAAAGTGTGTTCATGTTTTCAGCGACATGGTGTGGCGATTGCCGCTTCCTCGATCCGTTCATGCCCGAACTGGAGTCAAAGTTCAACGAGTGGACGTTCTACTACGTCGACCGTGACGAATGGATGGAACTCGCACAAGAACTCGATATTTTCGGGATTCCGAGTTTTGTCGCCTTTAACGGTGGGCAAGAAGTGGACCGCTACGTCGGACGCGAACGTAAAACGCCGGAGCAAGTCGAAGCATTTCTTAGCGAGTTAGGGTGATTTAGATGGAACGGAATGAACTGCGGCGAGCGATCGAACGTCAATTCACTGACGGGTATCGGACGTCTTATGACAGAGAAAATGAAGTGTTGCGAATCGAACGGGCAGCTGACCGGTTCGGCGTCAACATTCGACTGGCCCCACTTGTTGCCAAAGCAAAAGTGCGCGGCAATATTGCGGTTGAAGAAATCGTCGACTATATAAAGACGGCCCTTACAGCAGACCAAGAGATTGAATTAGTCGGCAACGAAGCCCAAATTTTCCCGGTCATTCGGGCCGCTTCGTTCTCGACAGAAACAAAAACCGGACAAGCGCTCGTCGTGACACCGCATACGGCGGAGACGGCCATCTACTATGCCCTCGACCTTGGCAACGGGTATCGTTTGATTGAAGAGCGGCATTTGAATGCGATGATGACGAAAGAGCGAGTCGATCAAGTGGCGCGGGATAACGTGAAAAAGTTACCGACCGACTTAAAAGAAGACGATGTCGCCGGCAACAAATTCTATTTCCTGTCTGCCCGTGACGGCTACGAGGCGTCTCGTATCCTCAATGACGAATTTTTACGGGTCATGGATCGACGAATCGAAGGAGACATGTTAGTCGGGGTGCCGCATCAAGATGTGATGATCATCGCCGATATCCGGAACGATCAAGGATACGACGCGATGCAACAGCTCATGTTCGACTTTTTTACGAACGGACGCGTCCCGGTGACAGCTCTCGCGTTTCATTATGAGGACGGCGTTCTCGAACCAATTTTTATTGTTGGAAAAAAGAACCCACCAACGGACGCATAATCTGCTAAACTATTTGTGTCTAGTTTGAAAGAAGGGGCGTATTTACGTATGCAAATTAATGCTTTTTATAACCGTGAAGGAATTGGCGATGTTCTCATGGTGTTGTTAAAAGAAGGCGATCGCCATCATCAAGTCGTCGAACGAAAAGACGATATCGCCATCGTTAAAGCGGCGGACGGATCAGTGAACGGCTACAACGTGTTTAATGCGAGTAACTATTTCAATGTCAGTGACTGGCACGGTCCGGTCGGCTTGACGGCAGAATTGATCGAGACGCTCGGTGTCATTTTACGCAAGCAGAATATCGAAGCGGATTTATCGGGCGTTGACTTCACACCGACGTTCGTTGTCGGTTATGTCGAATCGGCTGAGAAACATCCCGATGCGGATAAATTATCGATCTGCCAAGTCGAGATCGATCAAGGTACGGTTCAAATCGTTTGTGGAGCGCCGAACGTTGCGGCCGGACAAAAGGTCGTCGTCGCAAAACCAGGAGCGGTCATGCCGTCGGGCCTCATTATCCGATCGTCTAAACTCCGTGGGGAGAGCTCGCATGGGATGATTTGTTCAGCACGTGAGTTGAACCTTCCTGATGCACCGCAAGAAAAAGGAATTTTAGTGTTAGATGACGAATATGAAGTAGGGAAAGCATTTGAAATCGGTCGCTAAACTCGACCGATTTTTTGCTAAATGAGGATTGAGTGAAAAAGCGAGGAATCGACTATGGATGCATATGAACGTTCATTAAAACAGCAAGCAGAGCGAATTCGGCGCGAACTATCCCAAGAAGGGAAGAAAAGTGCGCCTGCACCAAAACCTGAACCCACGGGCGAGTTCATTCCGTCTGACGTCCCATCTCCGATTTATGGATATGCGCGACCGAAACCAAAGATCAACTTACCGACCGAGCATTCGCCTGAGACGAGGGACGATCTGTCCATCAATCAAAGCGAGCCTGATATTGATCCAGAACCATCGACTGTAGTGCCTGTTACCGAGGAAATAGTCGTCGACGAACCTGTACAAGTTACAGAACCTTTCGTTCCAGACGAGGTTGTCGTGGAAGTGAACGAGTCGGTCGAACCTCCATTCGTGGCAGAGGAAACGGTCTCGGCAGAACATCAGACTGTGGCCGAACCTTCTGAGCCAGAAGAGACGATTATTTCCCCGGAAACGTCTGACGTGAGCGATGATGAGTCCTTTGTACAGGAGGCCGATAACGTATCCGACTCGTCGAGTGATCTGAAACCGTTACTCGGAGACGTATCTATTTTAGAAGACGGATTTGCCTCGGTGTTCATGGGTTCGACCCATTTGAAAACGTCAAAGATCGCCGTCCGTGAAGAAAAAGAAGAGGCAGCTTCAGCGGACGTTTCAATCGAAGTGACATCGGTCGAAGAAGTAGCTCCTGTCGTCGAGGATGTTGCAAAAACATTACAGACCGATACCGACGAGCCCTTTCACGCTCTTGACGAAGCCGAGTTGACACCTGCTGTCAACGTGTCGTACAAAGCGGATAGCCCTCCATTAAACGTCATGATGACTCCGCAAGACCGGATGGCGATGTACCGCAGCCGACGGCTTGCTCAAAAAAACAATAATCTGTAATAGCACGACTCAATGAGTTTTGCTATAATGACAAAGGTTTGTCGCTTTTTCTGCAAACCGCAATGAATTAGGGGGGCTATTTACAGATGAACCGTTATCACTTCGTCGGAATTAAAGGAACGGGCATGAGTCCTTTAGCTCAAATTTTAAATGATATGAACAATGAAGTCCGAGGTTCGGACGTTGACAAAACATTTTTTACAGAAGAAGCATTGAAACGGAAAGGTATCGAAATTCTTCCGTTTGATCCTGAAAATATTACTGAAGGTCAAATCGTCGTTCAAGGAAATGCGTTCACTGACGATCATCCTGAAATCTTACGTGCGCGTGAGCTCGGTTTGACGATTTATAAATATTACGAGTTCCTCGGTGAACTAGCGGATCATTATACAAGTGTCGCCATCACAGGATCGCATGGAAAGACGTCTACTACGGGTCTGCTCGCTCATGTCATGCGTGGGATTGAACCGACATCGTTCTTGATCGGAGACGGTACGGGCGAAGGCGTGGAAGACTCGAAAAACTTCGTGTTTGAGGCGTGCGAGTATAAACGTCACTTCCTATACTACCGCCCAGACTATGCGATTATGACGAATGTCGATTTTGACCATTCAGATTATTTCTCAGGGCTTGACGATGTCATTGATGCGTTCCAAGAAATGGCGAAACAAGTAGAAAAAGGTATTATCGCTTGTGGTGACGATGAGAATCTTCAACAGATTCAAGCGAACGTCCCGATCGTCTATTACGGGTTTGGTGCCCATAACGATTTCCGTGCCGAAAACGTGAACTCGACGGATAACGGGACGACGTTTGACGTCTATTTGCGTGACGATTTCTATGGGACGTTCCGCATTCCGGGATATGGTAACCACAGCGTCTTGAACGCCCTTGCCGTCATCGCGACGTGCGACTACGAGAACTTATCGAAAGATCTTGTGAAAGAGCGCCTCGAGACGTTCAACGGCGTTAAACGCCGTTTCAGTGAATCGACGCTCGATGGGCAAGTCCTGATCGATGATTATGCACATCACCCGCGCGAAATCAGTGCCACCGTCGAAGCGGCACGTAAAAAGTACGCCGGACGGGAAGTCGTCGCGATTTTCCAACCGCATACGTACACGCGTCTCAAGTCGTTTATGGATGACTTCGCGTCATCACTCGCCGAAGCGGACGCCGTTTATTTGTGCGACATCTTTGGCTCGGCCCGAGAACAAGAAGGGACGGTCACGATCGAAGACCTTCAATCGCGGATCGACGGTGCCAACGTTCTGAAACGTCCTGATGTCGGCGTTCTCCGTCAACATCGTGATGCGGTCTTGTTGTTTATGGGAGCAGGAGATATTCAGACGTATCAACGCGAGTATGAGAATTTCGTCAAACTCGAAGCGTAAGTTGTGAGCGGATGGCCCGGGCCATTCGCTTTTTTTTGTGTTTAAACTCGAATAAAGAAGGAAATAGTATTATCGACTGAACACAAAAAAGGAGATGTTAAGGATGGCAAGCCAAGGCTCATTGAATACGTTGAACAAAGAGGTGGCCAACTACGGCCTATTATTCGTCAAACTTCATAACTACCACTGGTATATTAGCGGACCTCACTTCTTCACATACCATGAAAAATTAGAGGAGCTTTACAACTTGGTCGCTGAGCTGTATGACGATGTCGCCGAGCGTTTACTCATGAATGACGGGGAACCGTATGCGACGATGAAAGAGTATTTAGAGCACTCGACACTACAAGAGGGTGATCGTCACGCCGATACAGAACAGATGATCAAAGACGTGATCAATGATTTCAAACAAATCCGTCAAGAGATGCAAGATGCGATGGAAAACTTTGAAGACGGGGACGAAGCGATCGAAGATACGTTCGTTTCCCACATCGAGCGTCTCGAAAAAGAAATTTGGATGATGTCTGCTGCTCTCGGTAGAAAGACGAAACTATAATGAAAAGGTGCGCCAATTTGGAGGCGCACCTTTTTTTGTTCATTTTAAGTTTTCTGGATTCAACGGTTGTAACGTGTCGACGACGAAACGGCCGTCTTTCCGGATCAAAACGTCGTCAAACCAAATCTCACCGCCGCCATAGTCAGGACGTTGGATATTGACGAGGTCCCAATGGATGGAAGAGTTGTTGCCGTTATAGGCATCGTCATACGCTTGTCCCGGGGTAAAATGGAAACTGCCATCGATTTTCTCATCGAATAAAATATCTTTCATCGGGTGTTGGATGTAAGGGTTCACGCCGATCGCAAATTCGCCGACGTAACGAGCTCCTTCGTCCGTATCGAACACTTCATTGATGCGCTCGGTATCGTTCGCCGTCGCTTCGACGATTTTTCCGTCTTTAAATGTCAGCGTCACGTTCTCGAACGTAAAACCGTGGTACGGCGATGGGGTGTTGTACGTGATGACGCCGTTGATTGAATCTTTGACCGGCGCGGTGAACACTTCTCCGTCCGGGATGTTCATTTGACCTGAGCACTTGATGGCTGGGATGTCTTTGATCGAGAACGTGAGCTCCGTGCCTGGTCCTTTAATCGTGACACGATCGGTCTGGTCCATGAGCGTGACGAGTGCGTCCATAGCCCGGTCCATCTTGCCGTAATCGAGTGTGCAGACGTTGAAATAGAAGTCTTCGAACGCTTCCGTCGATTTTCCGGCGAGCTGGGCCATTGACGGTGACGGGTAACGTAAGACGACCCATTTCGTCCCTTTGACGCGATCTTCCGTATGCATTTTACCGATTGTGGCGCCGACAAGCTTTTGTTGCTCGGCGGGAACGTCCGACAGCTCGTTAATGTTATCACCCGCACGGAGACCGATATAGGCGTCCATCGCTTGCATTTGCTTGCGTTCGATGTCGGCCATCAACTCGAGTTGTTCCTTGCTTGCTTGCGTGTATAACTTCCGCAAGATACGGCTTTCTTTCAACAAGACGAACGGATGCCCCCCGGCTTCGTACGCTTTTTCGACAAGTGCCTCGACGAGCGATTCCTCGACGCCGAAATTCTCGATGAGAACACGTTCGCCCGGCTTTAATTCGGTTGAATAATTGATCAATCCGTCTGCCAATTGTGTGATTCTTGGATCTCTCATACAAACACCCCTTAAAATTTTTTAAATTTATTTCTATTTTAGTGTAATCGAAAACATAAAAACGGGTAAAGGAATAATCAGACCGGATGGCGAAAACGGTAGTGACAAATCTTTTCAGTCATAATGGTGCTATAATGAAATCACCACATAATCGAACAGGAGGAATGGACGAATGGAAATCACCTTAGGAGGCATTGCAGGGCTCATCGCAGCACTTGCATTTGTCGTACTCGTATTTTTCTTGGCTCGCGTCTTGTCGAACGTCAATCGCACACTCGGCAGCGTCGCTAATACGACAGAAAATTTAGAACGTCAATTAGATGGTATCACAATGGAAGTGACGGCGCTCTTACATAAGACGAACCGTCTCGTAGATAACGTGGAAGAGAAGACAGAGTTGCTCGCACCGGTGGCACATGCCCTCGACGAACTCGGTACTTCGCTAAATGAAGTGACTGAGTCGGTACGAACAGTTTCTTCATCGGTTCACGTGGCAGCAGACGAAAATAAAGACCAGATTGCCCAAGCCGTACGTTGGGGCTCGGTCGCGGTAGAATTATTCAAGAAAAACAAAACAGAAACTTCTTCAGAAGAGCGCCCGTCACGCCGTCGTGGCCGCCGGGAGCGTAAGCAAGACACGCCGTCGGTCTCACCAGGATTAATCGCGACAGACGATACAATCAAATCATAACAAGCCCAAGGAGGATATATTATGACATACGTTAAAAAAGACCAAACAAATCAAGATCAGCAATCAAGCGGCGGATTCCTAGCCGGCGTCGTCCTCGGCGGTATCATCGGTGCAGCCGTTGCCTTGCTCACCTCGCCAAAAAGTGGACGCGAAGTACGTACTTATCTTGATGAGAAAACATCGACTTCACGTGAACGCTTGACCGTCAAATCAAAAGAAGTACGTGAAAAAGCTGAGCCAGTCGTCGGGGAATGGATCAAAGTAGCGAGCGACAAGGCTGCTCCGGTCCTCAATCTCGTCAAAGATAAGGCACGCGAGGCTGCTGAACTGAAACAGCAAGTCGACGAAGATGAACTCTCAATCGAAGAAGCGATGGAAAAAGCGGATCAGCTCGTCGCGGAAGCGGAAGCCGAAGTGAAAGAACAGCTCGATCAAGCAGCAGAAGAGACGTCAAGCGAAGCAACAGAACAAGCTGACACGGACGCTAAGCCAGAATCGGCCCAATCAATCTCGAAATCGAACAATTCGAATGCGAACAAGTCAAATGCGAACAAGTCAAATGCGAACAAGCAAGAGCCGAAAAATAGTCGCGACGAGTCGACGAACTATGAGTCGGATTTCGAAGCACCGGTCAAAGACTTGCTTGACGATGAATCAAAACAAGAGTTGAAAGAATTGAAGAACGACTTGAAGAACGGCAATAAATAACGCGTCAAGTGTCCGGACGATCCGGACACTTTTTTTGTGGATTTTGTGTCACAGCCCATTTCTCTATGACAAAGCGAATAAAGTTCGCTATAATTAAGTTTCTGGAAAGAACGGCTTAGGAATGAGAGGGAAATTATGAGTCCACAAGATCAATTGAATCGATTACGTCGTGAAATGGATGAGTTGAACCGTGAGATGCTCGACTTGATTAGTCGTCGTGGAACGCTCGCGGTCGAAATTGGAAAAGTGAAACGTCTTCAAGGTGTGGAGCGGTATGACCCGGTTCGAGAACGAGAAATGTTAGATTTCATCGCCGCATCGAATCCAGGTCCTTTCGAGACGTCACGCCTTCAGCATTTGTTCAAAGAAATGTTTAAAGCGTCTGCCGAGTTGCAAGGAGAAGATCGAGATAAAACGTTGCTCGTGTCGCGCAAGCGTCAAGCCGAAGATACGATCGTCACACTGCAAGATGTAGTCATCGGTAACGGCCGGCCGCAATTGATTGCCGGTCCATGTGCGGTCGAATCGTTCGAGCAAGTGAATGCAGTGGCTGAGAAGTTAGCGTTGTCAGGCGTGAAAATCATGCGCGGCGGCGCCTATAAGCCGCGGACTTCACCGTACGACTTCCAAGGTCTCGGATTTGAAGGCCTCAAACTGTTGAAACAAGCGGCCGATTGCCACGACTTGCGTGTCATCTCAGAGATCATGACACCGGGTGCGGTCGAGTCAGCGCTGCCTTACGTCGATATCATTCAAGTTGGGGCGCGCAACATGCAAAACTTCGATTTGTTGAAAGAAGTCGGCAAGACGTCAAAACCGGTTCTGTTGAAGCGGGGTCTGTCTGCGACGATCGAAGAATTCATTTATGCTGCGGAATACATTATGGCGAGCGGCAATAGCCAAGTCATTTTGTGTGAACGTGGCATCCGGACGTATGAACGGGCGACACGCAACACGCTCGACATCACGGCCGTGCCGATTTTAAAACAAGAGACACATTTACCGGTCATGGTCGATGTCACCCATTCAACGGGACGACGCGATTTGTTGCTTCCGGCAGCGAAAGCAGCGCTCGCGGTCGGGGCTGACGGCGTCATGGTCGAAGTGCATCCGAATCCGGCAATCGCCTTGTCTGATGCCCAGCAGCAGCTTGATTTCGATCAATTCGATCAGTTCATCGATGGGCTCACAGCTCAGTTCCCTCAACTTGATTTGGTGAAAAAATAAGCTTTCCAATTGGAAACGTTTTATATAGCGTGAAGACAGGGTAAAATGATGACAGATACCTGTCTTCCTTTTTTGATACGTTTTTTGAAAATCGTTTGAAAATCATTGCTTGTAGGAGGAGTTTTAATGAACAGTAACAATATCACAATCTATGACGTCGCACGCGAAGCCGGGGTGTCGATGGCGACCGTCTCACGTGTCGTCAACGGAAACCCGAACGTGAAACCGACAACCCGTAAAAAAGTACAGGAAGCAATCGATCGACTCGGCTATCGTCCGAACGCCGTCGCACGTGGTCTCGCAAGTAAAAAGACGACGACAGTCGGCGTCATCGTGCCAGACATCTCAAACATCTTCTTTGCTGATTTAGCACGTGGAATCGAGGACGTGGCGACGATGTATAAATACAACATCATCCTCGGCAACTCGGACTCGAACCGCGACAAGGAAATTCATTTGTTGAACACGTTGCTCGGTAAACAAGTCGATGGGATCATCTTCATGGGCGGCCGTCTTCACGAAGACCTCGTCGATGAGTTCAAAAAATCACCGGTCCCGATCGTTCTTGCAGCGACGTTGAACCAAGGGTACGACCTCCCAGCGGTCAATATCGACTATGAACAGGCTGCCTATGACGCAACCAAAATGTTGATTGGCCACGGCCATAAACAAGTCGGCTTCATCACAGGTCCGCTCGAGCAACAAATCAATGGCGAGAAGAAGTTCTCTGGCTACCGCCGTGCTCTTGAGGATGCAGGACTTCCGTTCCGTGAGAACGATGTCATCCTTGGGAACTATACGTATGCGTCTGGCCTCGAAGCGATGCAAAAGATGCTCGGACGCGATGACTGCCCGAAAGCAATCTTCGCCGGTACGGACGAAATGGCACTCGGCGTCATCCATGCGATTCAAGACGCTGGGTATTCTGTGCCGAACGACTTTGAAGTCGTCGGTCACGATAACACGCGTCTCGCTACGATGATTCGTCCGAAGTTGACGACGGTCGTTCAACCGATGTATGACATCGGAGCTGTCGCTATGCGATTATTGACGAAAATCTTGAATGCTGAAGAAATCGAAGAGAAGAACGTCGTCTTGCCGCACCGGATCGAGCGTCGTGACTCGTTACGAAAAGACTGAATCAAAAAAAACCGATGTGAGTTGGCAATTGCCAATTCACATCGGTTTTTTCATAAGTAAAGTGACTTGCGGTCGTTTGAGATGAACGGCCAAAATGCGCGTTTCGTCACTTCCCAGTTCTTCTCTTCGATTTGTTGCCGTCGCGGAATATGGTCGAACGTATACGAATTGTCATCCCATCTCGTCGGCAACGGCTGGTCTGATTTGTTTCGCCACCGTTCAATCCAGGCGGACGGAATGTCGCCTGCGTACGGAGCTTCGCGTGTCAATCCGGCCCACACTTGCGACCAGGCGCGCGGGACCGTTCGAAACCAGTCGTACCCGCCGCCGCCTAGGGCGACAAGTCGTCCTTCCGTATATTCGTCGGCGAGGCGAGAGGCGATTTGAGGGATTTGTTCGAACGTATGAATTGTCGAGGCGAGATGCGTCAACGGGTCGAACGCGTGCGCATCAGCCCCGTTCTGCGTCAAGATGATATCTGGTTTGAACCACTCACACGCTTCCCGGAACACGGTCTCGTAACAGCGTAGGAACGATTCGTCTTGTGTGAAAGCATCAATCGGGACGTTCCAACTATAGCCGTAGCCGTTCCCGTTGCCGCGCTCTGTGACCGCCCCTGTGCCTGGGAAGAGGTAGCGGCCTGTCTCGTGGATCGATAGCGTCATCACATCAGCGTCATCATAGAACAGCCATTGGACACCGTCTCCGTGATGAGCGTCTGTATCGACGTAGAGGACCCGCGTCCCGTATTGCTTGCGGACGTGAGCGATGGCGACGGCCGCGTCGTTATAGACGCAAAAGCCGGACGCTTTTCGTCTCATCCCGTGATGGAGCCCGCCACCGATGTGAAAAGCGCGTTCGACTTGTCCGCTCGCGACGAGTTCAAGCGCATGCATCGTTCCGCCGACGAGCCGGGCAGCTCCTTCGTGAATAGCTGGGAAGATGGGCGTATCTTCCGTCCCGAGTCCGAATTTATTTGCTTTTAGCCCTGACAGTTTACCCGCGGCAGCTGCTTGGACGGCCTCGATGTAGTCGACGTCATGGACAAGCGCGAGCGACTCGACTGAAGCGATCGGTGAGGCGATCCACTCAGAGGCTGACAGTTTTCCGGAATCGACCAGAAGAGATGTCGTCAGCTCCAAACGGATCGGATTGAACGGATGATCCGCGTGGAAGCGGTACGAGTTCTCATTCTCCCCGAATATGTAGGCGGGTCTCATTGGAACATCTCCGGACCCAGTACGTCAAAACCTTCTCGCTTTAATCGATCGATGATGCGTAGCGGGTTCATCGTTTGAACACGGAATGAGATGATTCGCTTATATGGATCGGGTGTCGGATGGACGAAGACGTTGATAATATTCACGTTCGTTTTTGCTAAGAGCCGCGTCACTTTTTCAAGTGCCCCGGTCGTATTCTCGACAAGGATCTCGATTTGCGAGCTCGGTTCGAGTGCGCCCGTCAATTGGACGAAATAACGAAGTAAATCGGTTTCGGTCAACACACCGACAAGTTTTCCTTGTTCGACGATCGGCAGGCACGTCAAACGATATTCATAGAACAGGGCGGCCGCGTCTTCAAAAAAATCGTACGGGTGGGCTGTCGTCACGTCCTGACGCATAATGCTCGAGACCGGGTTTTTGAAGTCGGCGCGCTCACTCTCTGGATGAAATACACTTGTGGCACCGCTCATCTCGAACTGACCGACAATCCCGACGACTTGCCGAGCTGGATTGGTGACGATCAAGTGGCGTACTTTATGGTCGCGCATGAGTTTTGCCGCATGCGCAATCGTATTGGTCGGTTGAATCGTCACGACGTGGCGATTCATCATTTGCTCAATCAGCATCGTAACCCTCCTCAGTCATACATGAACCGGCGTCGAAGCCGGAGTGAATCGAAGTGATCAATCGATTCTTGCCGCACGTTTTTTCCGATGCGGGCCATCAGACAGTTGGCCGGGTGGGACGCGATTTCCGGGTCGTCCGTCGGATAGAAGACAAGACCGCCGTGGTTCATCATTTTCTCCATCACTTTGCGGTAGTCCCAAATCGACAGACCGCTTCCTTTTAGATCCCAGTGCCAATAGTACTCCGTCGTCAAGATTAAGAAATCATCCATATGTGGATCCAACATCGACACTTCGAGTAGCTGTTTACCGATCCGTTGTCCCCGAAAGCGTGGACTCACCTCAATAGCGCCGAGCTCGAGAATATATGGATCATTGCCCTCACTCCAACGTTCATACGGGTCCGGATATAAATACGTGACGTAACCGATGACGAGGTCGTCAACGCGCGCCACGATGATCCGTCCTTCTTTCAACCCGGCAATTTCAACGAGCGCCTTATGTTGGTCTTCTGGCTCTCGAAACGCGGTCAAGCCTTCATCGAGCCGATACGTTGCGAGCACGTCGCTCTCGATTGGTCCATCGATGATTACGGCTCCGAGTGAGGTTTCCCACACTTTTGAATGATATTGTTTTTCCATGGAGTCACCACCTTCTTCACGTTCTATTATAGCGCTTTCATTGCACAACGTTCACACTGTTTTGGAGTTTTTGGAAATTCATTGATTTGTCATAATATTAACACTATACTGAAAGTGGATACACCATTCATTATAGGGGGAGGCGAATCTTTGACGATGGAAAAATTGAAAGCGTTATCAGGGGAGCATCAATTAACGTCGTATGAAGAGGCTTGTCAGTCGTTCGAGTGGACACAAGCAGAGGCATTATTGTCTTGGAACTTGACTGGAAATGTCAACATGGCGTATGAGGCGATTGATCGTCACGCTGAAGGGGAGCTGGCGGACAAACTGGCACTGCTCTATTTCGATGGGGATCGGGAAGAGCGGTATACTTACGCGCAGATGAAACAGGAAAGCAATCGCGCTGGAAATGTTCTGAAATCGGTTGGGGTGGAGAAGGGCGATCGAGTCTTTGTCTTCATGCCGCGGAGTCCAGAACTTTATTTTATTTTACTTGGTACGCTCAAGCTCGGTGCGATTGTCGGGCCGCTATTTGAGGCGTTCATGGAACAGGCGGTACACGACCGTTTGCTCGACGCGGAAGCGAAAGTCATCGTGACGACAGAGGCGCTGTTGCCGCGTATACCCGTCGATCAATTGCCACATCTTGAGACGATTTTGCTTGTTGGCGACGGCGTCGACGAATCAGGAAAAATCATCGATTACCGGAAACTAGCGAACGATGCATCGACCGATCTCGATATTACGTGGGTCGACAGGGAAGACGGCATGATCTTGCATTATACGTCGGGCTCGACCGGGAAACCGAAAGGCGTCTTGCACGTTCATAACGCCATGATCCAGCACTTGATGACCGGGAAGTGGGTGCTCGATTTGCAACCGGACGATATTTACTGGTGCACCGCCGACCCAGGCTGGGTGACGGGTACGAGTTACGGGATTTTTGCGCCCTTCTTGAACGGGGCGACGAACGTGATTGTCGGTGGACGGTTCAACCCTGAGTTTTGGTACTCGGTCATCGAGCGGTTCGGTGTCACTGTCTGGTATAGCGCGCCGACAGCGTTTCGGATGTTGATGGGCGCGGGGGAAGAAGCGTTCGAGAAATACGACTTGTCGTCACTGCGCCACATTCTATCGGTCGGTGAACCGCTCAACCCGGAAGTCATTCGCTGGGGCAACGAATCGTTTGGGCTACGCATTCACGACACGTGGTGGATGACGGAGACAGGAGCGATGATGATCTGTAACTATCCGGCGATGGACATTAAACCGGGATCGATGGGGAAAGCGATTCCTGGCTGTGAGGCGGCGATCTTAGACGACCGTGGCCAACCGCTGCCGCCGCATCGGATGGGCAACTTGGCATTGAAGACGCCTTGGCCGTCGATGATGCGTAAAATTTGGAAAAATGATGCGAAGTACGAGAGCTACTTCTGGGGTGACTGGTACGTTTCTGGTGATTCGGCCTATATGGACGAGGACGGCTATTTCTGGTTCCAAGGCAGAGTGGACGACGTCATCATGACAGCAGGAGAGCGGGTCGGACCGTTCGAAGTCGAGAGCCGCCTCGTCGAGCATCCGGCTGTCGCCGAAGCCGGAGTCATCGGGAAACCGGATCCGGTCCGCGGTGAGATCATCAAGGCGTTCATCGCGCTCCGAAAAGGCTATGAGCCATCGGACGAATTGAAGGCGGAAATTCAAAAATTCGTCAAAGAAGGTTTGGCAGCCCATGCGGCACCGCGTGAGATCGAGTTCAAAGACAAGCTTCCGAAAACGCGGAGCGGGAAGATCATGCGTCGCGTCCTCAAAGCGTGGGAGTTGAATCTCGAGGCCGGTGACCTCTCGACGATGGAAGATTAAGCATAAGAAAAGGTCGACACGCGATGTGTCGACCTTTCTTTGCGTTATGATGCGTCCGCCTCGTTCTCGGCGTCTTCTTTTGCTTTTGCTTCGTCTTCTGCTTTTTTCTTAGCCTCGGCTTCAGCTTCAGCTTCGGCTTTCTGTTCGGCTTCAGCTTCGGCTTTCTGTGCGGCCTCTGCTTGTTTCTTCGCTTCAGCTTTTGCATCAGCGTCGCGTTGTGCCTCGGCATCTTGCTGTGCCTGTTCAGCCTTTTCTTTGGCTTCTTCGGCTTGCTGTTTTGCTTCTTCGGCTTGCTGTTTTGCTTCTTCAGCTTGCTTCTTCGCTTCCTCTTCTTTCTTCTTCTCTTCGAGTTTCTTCTTCTCAGAGAACGTTCCAGAGTCTTTGAAGTCGCTAGGTTTGACGCTAGCTGGTTGGCTGAATCGTGCGTTTGTGTTGAAAATTTCAGGCTTATCAGCGTACACGAGGTTAGCAGTCTGTGACCAGATCCGTTGCGTACGTTGGTAATACTGACCTACTTCACCACTGTTGACCAATTCACCAAACTGAGAGTCGAATCCAGACCAAACAGCAAGCGTGACGTTTGGCGTTGAACCGACCAAGTACGAATCGCGTCGATTATTGGTTGTACCGGTTTTACCCATCCAGTCGCCAGGGACGTTCAAGAGCGAGTTAGCGTATGTCGCTGTACCCGACGAGTAAACGTCACGTAGCATATCAATAACAAGGTACGAAGTACGATCTGTATAGATACGCGTCTTCTTCGCTTGTTTCTCAAAAATGACTTCACCATTGTACTCGATGCGTTCGATGAAGTACGGTTCAACATGTTCACCGTAGTTAGCTAGCATCGCGTAAGCCGATGCCAAGTCGACCGGAGTAACTTCACCAGTTCCTAGCGCCATTGCCGAAGCTGTACGGTTTGCTTCAGACACCGGAATACCCATATCAACGAGTTTTTGCGTATCGGCTGGTTTTTGGTTGCGCTCTTCATAAATTTTAACAGCTGGTACGTTCAGGGAGCGTTTCAACGCTTCACGCGCTGTCACTGCACCGTTATGTGTTCTACTTTCGTTCATTACTTCTTTTTTCGGCTGTCCTGGACCGGTGAATTTATAGAAGTATTGTTCATCCAGAATGGTTGTCTCAGGTGTAATCATTCCAGCTTCAATAGCATTTGCATAAACAAGAACTGGTTTCGCTGTCGATCCGATTTGACGCTCCATACGCAAGGCGCGGTTCACCTCGTCAGTTTTACCGTTAATGTATCGGCCTCCGACAAATCCAAGAACTCGTCCAGTTTTGTTTTCGAGCATGACAGCTGCCGTCTGTTCTGGCAAATTGCGGTCTTCTTCTGCGATATATTGATTAGGGGCGAAGTTATTTGCATTTTTAGCCGGTTGTTGCATCGCTTCGTGAATTTCTTTATCAAGCGTCAAATGAATTTTGAAACCACCTTGACGTAACATGTTGTGCGCTCGTTTAGCATATGTCGTTCGAATCGTATCTTGTTCTTCGGTCTTTAAATCTGATAATACGATGCCATCTTGTTCGAGCAAGTAATTTGTGACGAGTTCACGTGCTTGAAGCTCGGCTTCATCCACAACATACGGATAACGGTCCCGCGGCTTCGACTGTGTCTTCATGAAGTCTTGCGTGATGTCGTAATTATATGCGGCATCATATTCTTCTTTAGAAATCTTGCCTGCGACGTACATCCGATTCAATACCGTCTTCATCCGGTTGATCGCCGGTGATACGTCTTCTTTAATGACCCCGCCTTGATAGTAAGGTGTATAAAGGAACGGGTTTTTCGGGATGCCGGACAAGAATGCGGCTTGCGGCAATGTCAGCTTCTCGGCCGACGTGTTGAAGACGCCGCGAGAGGCGGCCTCGATGCCTGAGATGTTGCGTCCCATCGAGTTACGTCCGAACGAGACGACGTTCAAGTAGGCGTTTAAAATCTCATCTTTGTCCATCGCTTTCTCTAAACGGAGGGCAAGCAGGATTTCTTTTGCCTTCCGTTCGAATGAGACCTCGTTCGTCAGCATTTGGTTTTTAATGAGCTGTTGGGTTAGTGTCGAACCACCTGTCCGCTCTTCCGAACCGGTCGCTTCTTGCAGGATGGCCCGAAGCGTCGCTTTCGGGACGACACCGTCGTGTTCGTAAAACTCGACGTCTTCGGTGGCGAGTAAGGCATCGACGACGAAAGGTGAAACTTTATCGACCGTGATCGGTACCCGAACTTCATCGGTCGTATAGTTCCCAATCCGTTCACCGCTTCCGAAGTAAATCTCGGACGTCGATGAGTACGTATTGATTTGTGACGTCATCGTTTTATAGGCTGGAGTCGGCATATCTTTAACGAGTGATGCGAAATATCCGGCCCCGATCCCGGCACCTAAGAAACCGATGAGGACGACAGAGATGATGGTGAGGAGCAAAACGTTCCACGACACATCATAAAATACATTGGCATAACGGCGGGCTTTCAACGACTTTGGTGTGTTCCATATGTCTCGAATCTTCTGCAGCATGACAGCCTCCTTAATATGGTGTAAAACTATTTTAGACAGTATTATATACGATTATAGCACAAGTCCTTGCCCACCTTATCGTGAATGAGCAGACTAATGCAAGTTTCAATCTTCCAGTTGACAACGAGGAAACGTAACTTATAAAATGAATAGCATAGTCAAT
Source organism: Exiguobacterium sp. SH31 (assembly GCF_001816105.1). NCBI lineage: Bacteria > Bacillati > Bacillota > Bacilli > Caryophanales > Exiguobacterium > Exiguobacterium sp. SH31. The sequence continues at coordinate 3,714 of NZ_LYTG01000023.1, read as the reverse complement.
AATAATAGACGCGATGAAAAAAACGAAGTAGTCGGTTGACCGCTTGTCCAGAAAGCTAGTGGGTGCTGTGAACTAGCCAATGTCAACGATGAATTACACTTTTGGAGCGTGCCATTCGGCCGGGTTGGGACCGTTATCTCTCGTTTTAAGTGGCCACGGCTGTGGCAATTAGGGTGGTACCGCGGAATCTCCGTCCCTTCTCATTTGAGAAGGGGCGTTTTTTTATGTCAATTGAAGGAGTGGAAAACATGGAACTATTAAAAGATTTAGAATTTCGAGGGCTCGTCAACCAAATGACGGATGAGGCAGGATTGAAAGAGCAACTGAGCAAACCGACGACACTATACACCGGGTTCGACCCGACGGCGGACTCGCTCCATATCGGACACTTGCTACCGATCTTGACGTTGAAGCGTTTCCAAGAGGCGGGACACCATGTCATCGCGCTTGTCGGTGGCGCGACCGGGATGATTGGCGACCCGTCAGGACGTTCGGACGAACGATCGCTCAACACGCTCGATACGGTCAAAGAATTTTCGGACCGGATCAAAGATCAGTTGAGCCGCTTCCTCCCGCTCGAAGGGGAGAACCCGATCACGATCCGCAACAACTATGAATGGACAGAAGAGCTGTCGATCATCGATTTCTTACGTGACATCGGCAAACACTTCCCGATCAGCTACATGCTCGCGAAAGACTCGGTCGATTCGCGCATGGAAACCGGGATTTCATACACGGAGTTCTCATACATGTTGCTCCAATCGTTTGATTTCTTGAAGTTGTACGAGACAGAGAATTGCCGTCTCCAAGTCGGAGGCAGCGATCAGTGGGGCAACATTACGGCCGGGCTTGAATTGATCCGTCGCTTCGGCCATTCGGAGAAGGCGTTCGGTCTGACTGTGCCGCTCGTCACGAAGTCGGACGGACAGAAGTTTGGGAAGACGGCCGGTGGTGCGGTATGGCTCGACGCTGACAAGACGACGCCGTACGAGTTTTACCAGTTTTGGATCAACGTCGACGATGCCGATGTCATCAAGTTCATCAAGTACTTCACGTTCATGACGCATGAAGAGATCGACGCGCTCGAAGCGGAAATGACGGCAGCACCTGAAAAACGTGCGGCACAGCGCCGTCTTGCCGAGGAGATGACGAAGCTCGTCCACGGTGAGGCGGGTCTTGACCAAGCGGAACGCATCACGAAAGCGTTCTTCAGCGGCGATTTGAAGACACTCAAGCCCGAGGATATGGATGCCGCGTTCAAAGGGATGCCGCAGTTCGAACTCGACGGCGAACGCAATCTCGTCGATCTTCTCGTCGAGGCGAAAATCGCTCCATCGAAACGCCAAGCGCGCGAAGACGTTCAAAACGGGGCGATTTACTTGAACGGCGAACGCGAGCAAGCGCTCGACAAGCTCGTCACGCGTGAAGACACGCTCGGGGACTTCACAATCATCCGCCGAGGCAAAAAGAAATACTTCGTGATCCGTCACGTCTAACTGATCCGTCCATGTCCGCAAATTTTTCGGACATGGACTTTTTTTGTTGTGTCAAATCAGGTGTGGTCTGATACCATTTCAAATATAGAGAACGAGGAGGACGTCTAATGGATATCGAAGAGTTTTTTGGCGAACAGTTTCATCAGTGGCGGGAACGGTTCCGCTATTACGAGATGGCGATCACGGAGCTTGAGAGCGACCTTGGCATCATCGACCTCGATTGGCAGACCCGACTCGGCTATTCGCCGATCGAGCACGTGAAGACGCGGATGAAGACGTTGCCGTCGATCATTCGGAAGATGAATCAAAAACAGCTCCCACTCGAAGTGGAAGCGTTATGGGACAATATTTATGACGTCGCCGGCGTGCGGATCGTCACGAGTTTCCGCGATGACATCTACGCGATTCTCGATCACTTGAAAAAGCGGGACGACTTACAGATCGACGTCATCAAAGACTATATCGAACATCCAAAGCCGAGCGGTTACCGCAGTCTCCATCTGATCGTGCGGACGAAAGTGTACTTGGCGGAACGTGTCATCTGGGTGCCGGCCGAGATTCAAATTCGGACGCTCGCGATGGACTTTTGGGCGGCGACCGAACATAAGCTTCAATATAAATATCAGCATCAAATCCCCGAGACGTCACGGCAAGAGCTTATCGAGGCGGCCCGAATGGCGGACGCGCTCGATACGCAGATGGGCCGGATTCGCGAACAGATCTTGATATAAAAAAATCCCCTTCTCGAGAGAAGGGGATAAAAGCATTAACGTGAGTAGTACTCAACGATGAGTTGCTCTTTGATTTGGTCGTTCAATTCAGCGCGCTCAGGGATACGTACGTACGTACCTTCGAGTTTCTCAGCGTCGAACGTGATGAATTCTTTTGTAGCTGGTGCTACTTCAAGAGCTTCAGCAATCGCTTTGAAAGTTTTCGATTTTTCGCGAACCGAGATGACTTGACCTGGTTTTACACGGTAAGACGCGATGTCTACACGTGAACCGTCAACTTGGATGTGACCGTGGTTGACGAGTTGGCGTGCTCCACGACGTGTGCGAGCGAGGCCCATACGGTAAACGAGGTTATCAAGGCGTGACTCGAGCAAGAACATGAAGTTCTCACCGTGGATACCTTGCATTTTCCCAGCATCGTTGAAGATGCGACGGAATTGCTTCTCGTTGATTCCGTACATGTGACGGAGTGCTTGCTTCGCTTGAAGCTGAAGACCGTATTCAGAGATTTTACGACGACCATTGCCGTGTTGGCCTGGTGCGTAAGGACGTTTTGCTAATTCTTTACCCGTTTCGCTAAGCGAGATGCCTAAGCGACGCGAGAGTTTCCAAGCTGGACCTGTGTAACGAGCCATGATTGGACTCCTCCTTGTTGTTCATGTATTTTGCACAAAAGAACAACGGTGTCAAAGACGGGTGACGCCCCTTTCTAGGTTCAAGCACCTTCACTTGATAGCGAAGCTACAAGATGCTCCTCCGACTCAGTCGAGGCCCGAAAGGTGGATACGTCTGTCTAGGACTGCTATCGTCATTTCATGCACAAAAATCAGTATACGATGGATCGAGCAGCTTGTCAATCAGATGAAGCGAAGTAATGTCTGGCAAAATTGCTCCAAGCCTTGGCGATCGACTTCTGAGAAGCGATCGAACTCGGGGCTGTCGATATCGAGGACGCCGATCGTTTTGCCGTCACGGATGAGCGGGACGACGATTTCGGAGTTCGAGGCCGCGTCGCAGGCGATATGGCCCGGGAATTGGTGGACGTCGGCGATCAACTGCGTCTCTTGTGTCGAAGCAGCCGTACCGCAGACGCCTTTGCCGAAGGCGATATGGACGCAAGCAGGAAGACCTTGGAACGGTCCGAGGATGAGGCTGTCGTCACCGTCAAGCAAATAGAAGCCGACCCAGTTGATACGGTCAAGGAACTGGTTGAGCAGAGCGCTCGCGTTCGAAAGGTTAGCGACTTGGTTCGTCTCTCCTTCGAGCAGGGCAGCGAGTTGTTTGTTAAGTAAGTCATAGCCGGCGGCCAGGTCGCCAGAGTAAGTAGTAGTTTGGAACATTTGTTTCCCTCCTATATCAAGATGTATTTCAGATTAGCATCATGGTACACGCATTTTTTTATTTTGTCTCCCAAAAAGATTTTCGCGGAAAATAACATTCTCTCCCTAAACCGTTGGAAAACCTATGCAAAACATTGTTTCTATAAT
>NZ_LYTG01000022.1:0-804 GCF_001816105.1 Exiguobacterium sp. SH31 | reverse complement strand
CTTCATTTTCTTCTTAAAGATACATAAGTCCACGAAAGCGGCTTGGAGGTTGTTACAGAGATGGATTACGGAATATACGGAATTTTAATTGGAATCATTGTCATCGCTCTAGGAGCAATGTTAGGTAGTATGCTAGCTAGACGAAGTTTTTATCAGAAAATTGATGATTTGGATATGAGGAAACAAGGCATCCTGAGTGCGAGTGTCCCGGCCGAGCTTCAAAAGTTCAAACAGTGGCCGATGGAAGGCGAAACGAAAGAAAAATTCGAACGCTGGCACCAGTCGTGGGATGAACTCGTCAGCGTCCACACGGGTCAAATCGATGAGGCGCTATATCGTTCAGAGGAAGACCTCGACAAATATCGTTTCCTTAAAGTCAAATCAGACTTGGCTGCGACCGAACAGTTGATCGAAGAACTCGAATCGATGGTCCACGCGATGCTCGATGAGATGGCAGAGTTTAACGACTATCATGCCTCCCTGCTAGATATCGTCAAAAAAGACGAGAAAGAACTGTATCAGTTCCGCAAGACGCTCATTTCTCAAAATAGCGCTTTTGGCCCGACGTACGATCTCGTCGAAACCGAAATCGCTGTTGCGGAAGCGAAACGGACCGAGATGATGACCCTCAAGCAAGAAGGGCAAGTCTCAGAGGCGTTCATGGCCGGCCAAGTCCTGTCTGAAAAGGTGACGAAGATCCGTGAACTCGTTCAAGTGATCCCCCAGTTTGTCCGGACGGTTCAATTTGACTTAAAGCACCAACTGAATCAACTGCGTGCGGGTCATAAAGAAATGCAGATGGAT
>NZ_LYTG01000021.1:0-7427 GCF_001816105.1 Exiguobacterium sp. SH31 | reverse complement strand
GAACAGCTTGATTTTGAACACTTTGAAACGGACATGCAGCAACTCAGTTCGGATATCGATCAATTGTTCGAGGCGTTCAGCTCCGAGGTCGATGCAAGGCAGTACGTAAAAAAAGAGTTTGCTGGGGTCAAAGAACGCGAACGGCAGACGAACGAATTGATGACGCGCCTTCACCAAGAGATGTCGCGGCTTGTCAGCAACTATGAGATCAATGCCCGGGTCGGTGAGGAGTTCGAACAATTGGACCGGGAACGTGCGGTGCTCGCTGCGAACGTCCTCGATATCGAACAAGCACTCGTCGCTCAGGTGATTCCGTTCAGTCTGATCAAATCAAAAGTGCAAGATGCGAAACGGTCACTCGACCAGTTCGGTGCGATGCATGAACGGTTTATCGAAAATACGAACTCGCTTCGTAAAGAAGAGCTCGAAGTTCGGAATAAACTCGAGTCATGGAAGAAGGAATTGTCCGCTCACCGTCGCCTCTTGGCGAAGAGCGCGATGCCGGTCGTTCCGACTGATTTGACGAGTGACATGCGACAACTTCAAAAAGGGGTGCAGTCGCTAGATGAACAGTTCGAGAAGGCACCGTTCAACATGACGTATATCGTCGGCCTCAGTCACGATGTCGAGGAAACGATGGATAACTTCCGTGACCGCGTCAAAGCACTGCTCCGGCAAGTGACGTATGCGGAACAGTTGCTCCAGTATGCGAATCGGTACCGTCGTCGTGATAACGAGGTGCATGTCGCCTTGACGCTCGCTGAGAACAAGTTTTTACACGGCGAGTACGGTACGGCCGTCGAAATCGGTGAACGTGTGCTCGGGCGCTTCGACGAAGGAGCGGCTCGCGAGATCCGTCAACGTGTTGAAAAAGGTATGGAACAACAAGATATGCTTCGAAAATAATCTATGCATGAAGATTGACGTAAACGGGAATTAACGTAGACGTCAATCTTTTTTGAATCGAGGAGGAATTTTGTGATGGGAACGCTTTGGGTAAACGGAAAGATCTATACGCTGAACAAAGAACATGAAATGGCACGGGCGATGTATGTCGAGCACGGACGCGTGTTGAAACTCGGGGAGGAAGGTCATCTTCGCCGTACATACGCGGGCCGGATCAAACAGATTGTGAACCTCGAAGGGAAGAGCGTGTATCCGGCGTTCACGGACTCGCACATCCACTTGATCGGATATGGCGAGGCGCTCGACCGCATCGACGCGACCGAGACGACGGATTTAAACGCCTTGCTCGAAGCGATGAAAGCGAAGTCGGGAGGGGACGACTGGATCGTCGCTGAAGGCTTTAACGATCGTCTGCTCGGACAGATGCCGACACGTGAGATGATCGATGCCGTCATTCCGGATCGCCCGGTCGTCTTAAAGCGCGTCTGTCGCCACGTCGCCGTCGTCAACTCGAAAGGCCTCGAGCGCTTAGGCCTCATTCATCACACCGTCATTGAAGGCGGGAAGCTCGGACGTGATGACGACGGGAAATTGAACGGCGTGTTGTACGATGCGGCGCTCGATCTGCTCCATAAAGAGCTCGGCGGAAATCGTGAGAAGAACGTCGCCTCGATCCGTCGGGCCGTCGCCTCGTTGTTCGCCCATGGGATCGTCGGAGCCCACACGGAAGACTTGTTCTACCACGGAGACCCGCTCGAGACGATTCAAGCATATGAAGATGTGCTTCAAGAACTGCCGTTCCATGCCCATCTGCTCGTCCATGAACAAGTCGTTGATCAATTGCTGCAAAAAGATGCGCTTGCGAAGCGCCTGCGCTTCGACTTCGGGGCGATGAAGATTTTCGTCGACGGTTCGTTCGGCGGTCGGACGGCGCTCTTGTCCGAGCCGTATGCTGATGAAGTCGGGCAGCGCGGGATCGAAGTCCACCGCCCGGACCACCTCGAGGCGCTCGTCAAAAAGGCGCGCTCATACGGGATGAACGTTGCGGCTCATGTCATTGGAGATGCGGCGGCTGAGCAGTTCATCACGCTGCTCGAGAAGTATCCGGCGAAACGAGGGACGCGCGACCGCATCATCCACGCTTCGCTATTGAACGATTCGCTGTTGAAGCGGATCAGTGCGTTGCCGGTACTCATCGACGCGCAACCGGTCTTTTTGTCGGATGATATGGACTTGTTGTTCGATCGCCTAGGCAACGAACGGGTCGACGACGCGTATCGGTTCAAATCGATGCTCGATACAGGTGCGCTCGTACTCGGGGGTAGTGATGCCCCGATCTCTTCTGTCGACGTCAGGAAGGGGCTCTATGCCGCTGTGACACGACAATCGTTTGAAGCGTCGGGTGCACTGAATCCAACGGAACGTCTGTCGATGTACGAAGCGCTACGGAGTTTCACCTACTCACCACGTGTCGCGACTGGGACGCATGGCCGTGACGGCTTGTTGATTCAAAGCTATAATGCGACGTTCACCGTATGGGAAGAGGATTTCTTCGACTTGAACGGACAAGATATTTTGAGCAACCGACTTGTCATGACCGTCGTCGAAGGTTCGCCCGTCTACGAGGCGGACGTCATCAAAGCATGAGAAAAGGCTAGTCGTCCGCGATGGACGACTAGCCTTTGTCAGTTCAGAAGAAAGAGCGTTGCACTTTGTGCCAGAACGAGTTGGTTTTCAACTTGACCGTTTTGACGACCTTGTCCGACAATTCGATGTCGATCCGGTCTGTATACTTCAAACTAAGCGCTTCGTTATCCATACCGATAATCGGATAATCGTTTCCGTCTTCAACGATGCGGAGCGACAGCTTACGTGAATCGTGGACGATGAACGCTGAGCCGAGCGTGCGGTAACGGTTGTTGTTCACTGAAGCGATTTCACTCACTTGCATGCACGGGATGAGCGGGTCGACGACCGCGCCATTCAACGATTTATTGTAGGCGGTCGATCCGGTCGGTGTCGACACGACCATTCCATCCCCGCGGAACGTCTCGAAGTGGAGGTCGTCGATGTAGACTTCGATCGCGAGCGATTTGATGATACTCGATTTGATCGATGCCTCGTTCAGGCAGAGGAGTGGCGACGATTCATTGATCGAAGCGGATAAGAGCGGATACTTCCGCACTTCGAGACCGGCTTCGATCCGGGCAGAGTTATCCGAGAATAAACGGTCGACTTCGTCAAGTTTATGTATATCGAAGTCACAGTAAAATTCGTTGAGGCCGCGGCCGAAACCGACATAGATAGCGTCTTGACGGAATCCGGTGTAACGGACGGCCTGTAAAAACGCGCCATCTCCCCCGATGGCGACGATGATGTTGGCATCTTCCGGGCGGTCCATGATGTTGAAACCGTGTTTCTCCCCGATCTCTCTTAATTTTTTTACCTCTTTCGTGAACTCGTTGACGTTACGATGGTGCAGATACACGTTGTTTCTCATCTAAATCATCCCCTTTGTCAATTGTGTCCTTTTCATTATAACTTGTTTTAGGCGTCCGATATAGGGAAAATGACAATCAGGCCGTCTGAAGCAGGATGCTTGTCTTCGTGACGGCACCATCGATATGATGAAGAAGTAAAATTCAGAACAAGGGGATGATTTGATGCCAACATTTAAAGGGAATACAGTCACATTGCAAGGGAATCCAGTGAAAGTGGGAGATGCTGCACCCGATTTCACCGCCCTCACGACTGCACTCGAAGAAGTGTCGCTCGCGTCTTACCCAGGGAAAAAATTGATTAGTGTCGTCCCGTCGATCGATACAGGACTATGCGACACGCAAACTCGTGCGTTCAATGAAAACGCGGCATCGCTCGGTGGAACGGTATTGACCGTCTCGAACGATTTACCGTTCGCCCAGCGACGCTGGTGTGCGGCGTCAGGTCTCGATAACGTCATCATGTTGTCAGATCACCGCGACCAGTCGTTCGCGCATTCGTACGGCGTGCTCATGGAAGAGCTTCGTTTGCTAGCCCGGTCAGTCTTCGTGATCGACTCGGAAGGAACTATCCAATACGTTCAGTATATGGATGAGATGACAGACGAAGTCGATTTTGACGCGGCGCTTGAAGCGTTCGACGCGGCAAACTGATTCACTTGGCGAAACGTGGACGAATAGCTTACACTATATTGTAGTTAACCAACCGGCTCTCGAAACGAGAGCCGGTTTTGTATGGAGGAGATGAACGACTATGGAACGATTTGAACAGTTGTACCGAGATTGGAAGAAAGAAACGAAAAAATTGGTGGCCGACCTCGATTTATTGCCGCTCGAAGCTTTGATCGAAGTGTTTGAGCGAGTCGACGTTGAATCGGAGAAACCGGATGACGTGCGCAAGGCAGTGAGTCTGCTTGTGCTTGAAGAGACGACAACGCTTCCGCCGAACCATCAACCGACACCGGACGCGGTCAGCTTATTTATCGGATATTTAGCGACGAAGCTCGTCAAAGACGGAGCGAACGTGCTTGAACTCGGAAGCGGCACCGGGACTCTCGTCCACGCCATTTTATCGCAAGTGAAAGACGCGACCGCACAAGCCGTCGAAGTCGATGAATTGATGCTTCGTTTGTCATATGCGATCAGCAATTTGCTCAAAAAGCCGGTTTCTTACTTCCATCAAGACGCACTTGCACCGCTGTTCGTCGAGCCGAGTGACCTCACACTCGTCGATTTGCCGATCGGCTATTATCCGAACGACGAAGTGGCGAGCGGTTATGAGTTGAAGCGAGAAGAAGGTCATTCCTACTCTCACTTCCTGATGATTGAGCAGGCGATGCGGCATACGTTGCCGGGAGGCCATGGTGTCTTCGTCATCCCGAACAATTTGTTTGAACAGGATGATGAAGGGAAATTAAAACAGTGGATGGACCGAGAAGCGGTCGTGAAAGGAGTCCTCCAACTGCCGACGACAATGTTCAAAGATGAACGGTATGCGAAGAGTATCCTCATCTTACAGAAGCAAGGAGAGGGCGTCACGCGCCCGAAACAAGCGCTCCTCGTCGAGTTGCCGTCGTTCACTGATGTGCGAGCTGTTGCCAATATTGTGAAACAGATTGATGAATGGTTTAAAACAACATAATATTTCTTGGGCAAAAGACTTGAAAAACATATGCCATATCAAGTATCTTCATTATGATACAGTTATCGGTTTTAAAGAGAACAGATAAAGAAACGTGTTTAAATCGAAAGGTAAGAGGTGTATGACATGACAAAAATTATGGCAGTCAACGCAGGTAGTTCGTCACTGAAGTTCCAACTTCTCGAGATGCCATCTGAGAATATGCTCGCGCTTGGTCTCGTTGAGCGCGTTGGAAAAGACGATGCGATCTTTACTATTAAATACGGCGAAGGGCAAAAGTTCAACGTCGTCACGCCGCTCCACACACATAAAGAAGCGGTCGAGCTCGCGCTCGAAAAATTGATCGACCTTGGAATCATGGCGTCGTTCGACGAAATTTCGGGCGTCGGGCACCGTGTGCTTCACGGGAAAGAACTGTACGCGGATTCAGTCGTGATCGATGAGGAAGTTATGAAGAACATCGAATCGTTCGTCGAACTCGGACCGCTTCACATCCCACCTAACTTGACTGGGATTCGTGCGTTCCAAACGATTTTGCCGAACGTGCCACAAGTCGCCGTCTTTGATACGGCTTTCCACCAATCGATGCCGGAAGAAAACTTCCTGTACAGCCTCCCGTACGAGTACTACACGGAACACGGTGTACGGAAATATGGTTTCCACGGGACGAGCCACAAATATGTCACGCAACGTGCTTCTGAGCTACTCGGTCGTCCGCTCGAAGATTTGCGCTTGATCTCATGCCATCTCGGCAGTGGGGCGTCAATCGCGGCGGTTGCCGGCGGTCGTTCGATCGATACGACGATGGGCTTCACGCCACTTGAAGGAATCACGATGGGAACGCGCTCAGGATCACTCGATCCGGCCCTCATCCCGTTCCTTATGCAAAAAACGGGCAAGTCGGCTGAAGACGTATTGAACGTCATGAACAAAGAATCAGGCGTTTACGGTCTCTCGGGTATTTCAAGTGACTTACGTGACATCGAACAAGCTGCAGCAGAAGGTAACCACCGGGCTGAAGTGTCACTTAAAATCTTCTCGAACCGGATTCACGGTTACATCGGTCAGTACGCTGCTGAGATGAACGGCGTCGATGCCATCATCTTCACGGCGGGTGTCGGTGAAAACTCTGACGTCATTCGTGAGCGTATCCTGCGTGGTCTTGAATTCATGGGCGTCTACTGGGATCCATCACTCAACAACGGAGCACGCGGCAAAGAGTTGTTCATCAACTATCCGCATTCGCCGGTCAAAGTCATCATCATTCCGACGAATGAAGAACTGGTCATCGCCCGCGATACAGTTCGGATCGCAAACCTTTTAGAAACACACGCTTAATCCACACAATTTAACTTCTCTAGTCGCGCTGTTCATTCGAACAGTGCGACTTTTTTTAGTTCTTTTGTCATAGTTCATTCGGGCAAATTGTGTCTAAAGAATTATTCGAAAGACGCTGACTGTAATAAAAAGAGTCGGAAAACGATACGTTTGTAACGTTTCAGTCATATTAAAACCAATAATTGGGATTTAATATGACGTAAAAGGTGGTATGTCTGTAAAGTTGTCATCTCCCGTTAAAATAGTCCGCTTTTGTAACACTCCTGTAATTTTAGTGTCATTCAAATGAATTTTAGTTGTAAACGCACGTCCGGTTGTTTCGTCATATAGTTATCTGGACGAAACATAACTCGTCTTGACGCATCGTGTTTATGTTTGAACGTAACAATCACCAAGAACTGACAACTATGAAAAACGACAAAACAAACCGACTAGGAAAGGACGAACCTCATGTTAAAAAAAATTGGAACGGTCTTATTACTGACGGTCATGACATTCGCCATGCTTTTACCGCAACAACCAGTAGAGGCGTCTTCTAAAATTTATGTAAAAAGCCAAGTGGACGGATTGAACGTTCGCTCAGCGGCTACGATTAATGGTAAGGTACTTGGAAAAATCAATAAAGGACAACAACTCCAACGCACTGGCACAAAAGGAGCTTGGATTCGCGTCAACTATAAAGGTAAGGCCGGTTGGATCGCAACAAAATACTTACGCACCGTTAAACCGGTTGCGAAAGCGAGCGTGAAATCGTATACGATGAACGCTTCTGCCTACACACCATACTGCAAAGGGTGTTCAGGTAAGACGGCACTCGGATGGAACGTTCGTACACAAAGACATAACGTCGTCGCTGTCGACCCGCGCGTCATCCCGCTCGGTTCTAAAGTACAAGTGTATGTCGGTGGGAAGTTGATGGGCACATACACGGCGGCTGATACAGGCGGCTCTATCAAAGGACATAAGATCGACATTCTCATGTACTCGCAAAGTGCGGCCATCAACTTCGGTCGCAAGACGGTCACGGTTAAAGTCTTATAAGC